>NZ_VPBP01000030.1:0-34614 GCF_013418685.1 Acinetobacter sp. YH12129 | reverse complement strand
CATCAACGATGCAGAAGAAATATGTAAAATCGAACATGGTGGCTGAAGGCTTAGGTTGTGTGGTAACTCCCTAATGGTTTTCAGTCACCTTTTTTTCAAGTTAATTTCTTATCCGCGATTCAGGTTAAGTTTATTCAAAATAATAACCATTCTAGGCCAAGAAATATATTTTCATATTTCTTGGCTTAATTAATATCCGGTTCATGTAATTCATAACTAAATATTAAAAAATTTGACGTTATCACTAGTAATATTTAATCTATATCAATATTAATGAACTTATTATCAGGTGTATCGGATTTAACATAAAATTACGTTATGCGACATCAAGCGCAAAAGGAAAGGGCATAAAGCCCTTTTTTTATAATTCTAATAATCAGGATCAATACTAATAATTAATCGTCTTTTTTAAGAATTTCTGCTCTGTACTTCATAACGTCCTCAGTTGTTATGTCTTTGAGGTGTTTTCTGATTAGTGTGTGAATTAAATCTGATTCTTTAATTCGAATTTTTGTTTCAAACATCATTTCCAATGTTGAGTCTTTAATCATTTCTTCTTCTTCATCTCTCAACCGAATTGTTACAGCCATGTCTTTCTCCAAAATTTTGACATCATATCTGATTTATATTTTATGATATGTTGCAAAATCACAAATCAAATGTTATAAAACGATCAAATATCATTTGTGATAAATCATAAAGTGGAAAAAGAACTAGCTTTCGAAACAGTCTCAAAAATCATCTTTGATAATGCTTGCCAGTTAATTGTCGGGGGCAATCCTGCATTTGATTCGGAACGAGTTCTTTTTCATTTGGAAATGGTGATGGGTGAGTGGGGTTATCACTCTGCAAAAGTTTCTGAATATTGCGATTCAGTAAAAAAAGAAAATGACATCATGCGTGAAATGGGGATCGAAGAATGAGTATTTTAAAAAAAAGCCAAGATGCTATTTCTGTTCTTGAAGCTGAATCTGAAATTTTGATGCATGAAATAGCTCCTCATGATTGGGCTGTCTTATTGGTTCGCGTTGAAGAACTTAAATCCTATTTTGCTGAACTCGAAGCGGAGTATTCAGAATAATGAATAATTCGATCAAAAAAGAATCAATAGTCCAGTCTGGGCTGTGGGGATTGGAAAAAGTTGTTGCCCCCCTTAATAAGATGCCGGTAAAGATTGATGATCAACAGACACATATACAAAACGGCCAGTTACGATAGAAACAAGGGTGTATTAACCAGAGATGATTATGAGTACATTCGCGATCTACTGCAGACAGTACTAGAGCAACTGCAAAATTCAGAATTTGACAATGATGAAGAAATTACAAAGTTAAAATTATTGTTCGTTAGATTGGATCATCACATAGCGCGTCGGATTTCGGCATAACGTATATTATGTTCATTAGGATACTCGGCATCGTGAATGATAATTTTGCATATTCACGATGTCGAGCTGTGGCAACAGATGGTTTGTGTAGGCCACAGTCTTGGATATGCTATTTAACATAAAATTACGTTATGCGACATCAAGCGCAAAAGGAAAGGGCATAAAGCCCTTTTTTTATAATTCTAATAATCAGGATCAATACTAATAATTAATCGTCTTTTTTAAGAATTTCTGCTCTGTACTTCATAACGTCCTCAGTTGTTATGTCTTTGAGGTGTTTTCTGATTAGTGTGTGAATTAAATCTGATTCTTTAATTCGAATTTTTGTTTCAAACATCATTTCCAATGTTGAGTCTTTAATCATTTCTTCTTCTTCATCTCTCAACCGAATTGTTACAGCCATGTCTTTCTCCAAAATTTTGACATCATATCTGATTTATATTTTATGATATGTTGCAAAATCACAAATCAAATGTTATAAAACGATCAAATATCATTTGTGATAAATCATAAAGTGGAAAAAGAACTAGCTTTCGAAACAGTCTCAAAAATCATCTTTGATAATGCTTGCCAGTTAATTGTCGGGGGCAATCCTGCATTTGATTCGGAACGAGTTCTTTTTCATTTGGAAATGGTGATGGGTGAGTGGGGTTATCACTCTGCAAAAGTTTCTGAATATTGCGATTCAGTAAAAAAAGAAAATGACATCATGCGTGAAATGGGGATCGAAGAATGAGTATTTTAAAAAAAAGCCAAGATGCTATTTCTGTTCTTGAAGCTGAATCTGAAATTTTGATGCATGAAATAGCTCCTCATGATTGGGCTGTCTTATTGGTTCGCGTTGAAGACCTTAAATCCTATTTTGCTGAACTCGAAGCTGAGTATTCAGAATAATGAATAATTCGATCAAAAAAGAATCAATAGTCCAGTCTGGGCTGTGGGGATTGGAAAAAGTTGTTGCCCCCCTTAATAAGATGCCGGTAAAGATTGATGATCAACAGACACATATACAAAACGGCCAGTTACGATAGAAACAAGGGTGTATTAACCAGAGATGATTATGAGTACATTCGCGATCTACTGCAGACAGTACTAGAGCAACTGCAAAATTCAGAATTTGACAATGATGAAGAAATTACAAAGTTAAAATTATTGTTCGTTAGATTGGATCATCACATAGCGCGTCGGATTTCGGCATAACGTATATTATGTTCATTAGGATACTCGGCATCGTGAATGATAATTTTGCATATTCACGATGTCGAGCTGTGGCAACAGATGGTTTGTGTAGGCCACAGTCTTGGATATGCTATTTAACATAATATATATTATACGAAATAGTATAATTAAGACTTTGATATTTAATATTTTTTAATTTATTGGTGCTTAAATCTTTCATCTGTGTAACAAACTTGATTTGTTGCTCTTACACATCAAACATATTTTGTGCCGCCAAGATCCTACGCAATACTGACAATATTATTTGTCCTGCCACAATCCTTAGACAAGAAAAAGCCATAACAATTGTTGTTATGGCTGTACATATGTATTTCTATATTTAAATCAGTCTACTGTTTTCCTGATTGTTGATTTAGGAAGATTTGATTTCCTCACTACTAAATACTTTAGTCTTTTGCTCTATTTGATCTGGCTTTAAAAATGAAGATGCAATAATCGCAATCACAGCAAAGCCTGAAATATAGGCAATAATTAAATTTGGGCTTCCATCACCAATACTTAGCAATTTTGTCGCGATTAATGGAGCTAAACCACCACCTAGCACGCCTGCAAATTGAACTGAGATTGAAATACCGCTATAACGTATTTCTGCTGGAAATTGGCGCGAAAATAACTGTGACTGCGGCGCATACATCAAAGGAAAAACCACACCAATACCAATCACAATGGCCGTCCAAACCAATACTGGATCTTTAGTATTTAACATCGCAAAAAATGGATAGCTGTATAAAGCCAGTACGCATAAACCAAATCTAAACATGTTTTTTTGCCCAACTTTATCAGACAAATGTCCAAAAATTGGCGTAATGACCATGATGACTGCAGCACCACAAATCGTTGCAAACAAAATGTCTTGTCTAGGAATATTCAGCTGTGTGGTAGTATAGGCTAAAGCAAATGTCGATGCCAAATAGAACCAAGCATTTTCAGCAGCTCGAGATAAAATAATCGTAATCAACTGCTTAGGATGATTTTTAAACACTTGTTTTGCTGGAACTTTAATTGTTTCAGTTTGAGCTTTAACTTTTTCAAAGTCTGGTGACTCCGGTACTTTTACACGAATATACCAACCTACAGCCAGTAAAATAATGCTGGCTAAAAATGGTAGACGCCAACCCCAGCTAAATAGCGCTTCTTCAGGTAACATTGAGACTAGACCTAAAGCTACCGAAGCGAGCAATAAACCACCACCTGTACTGGCTTGCGGTAGACTTCCCCAAAAGCCTTTTTTACCCGCTGGCGCATGTTCTACCGCCATGAGTACTGCTCCGCCCCATTCTCCACCCATGGCCATGCCTTGTATAAATCTTAAAATAATTAAACAGACCGTTGCCCAATAACCAATGGTTTCAAATGTCGGTAACAACCCAATCATCACCGTGGGAATACCCATCAACATTAATGTGACCAATAACATTGATTTACGACCAACTTTATCGCCAAAATGACCAAAAACTATTCCACCGAGTGGTCGACCAATAAAGCCTACAGCATAGGTTGCAAATGCAGCCAACACGCCAGTTAAGGGATCAAGATTTGGGAAAAAAAGTCGATTGAAAATGAGTGCTGCGGCAGCACCATAGATAAAAAAGTCATACCATTCGATGGTTGTACCCACCATACTGGAAATACCCGCTAAACGATGCGAGGACTTAGCTGGTGGAGCTGTGTTTCCCTGTACATTTTGCATTGTTATCTTCCTTATTCTGCAAGATATTTCTACGTTGCATTTTCACGATGCTTGATTTGTATGATGATTTTCTTCATGAAAATCAATATTTTTAGATCTTATATGTGTTTAATTTACGCTGAGTCACTGGTTCATATCGAACATAAAATCAAATATGAATATTGACCAAGGGTTTGAACCGTTAAAAATATAAATCTACTGATTAAATAGATATTTCCTCCATTATTTTGTCTAAAGTCGGACTAGACTGTTGCCACTTTGGCTGTTTGTCTTTATCCACAATTAATGCACGCACACCTTCAACAATATCGCCATGTTGAAACCAAACGTCTTGTAAATGTCGTTCAATTTGCATGCATTGCTTTAGTGAAAGACCTCGACCTAAATGTTGGAGTTGCAAACTGATCCTTTTCGCGATTGGAGATCGTTGTTCCAAGGTATTGCGTATTTTTAACGCCCACGCTTGAGCATCATTATGCTGTTCATTTTCAAGACTATTTTCAATGGCATCAATGCTCTCATAACCAAAATGCTTACGAATTAAATCTGCATTTTGACTGAGTTCACTTTCCGCTGGTCGAGTAATATATTTCGCAATCAATTGTTCAATATATTCTTTGCTGAGATGCTTGGAATTTCTTAAATCTTCTTCTAATTGAACAAGTTGCTCACTCGGAACATGGTAGTCAATCAAATCTAGGTATAACGCATCGCTGGCACTGATTTGATCGCCCGTAGTTGCCATGTACACACCAATATCATCCAAACGTGATAAAAAATGTGTCGCAGCCACATCTGGGAAAAATCCAATGGCAGTTTCAGGCATGGCAAATCTAGACTTTTCGCTGCTGACAAGCACATGACATGCTTGGGCTAAGCCAAATCCACCTCCAAGTACATAGCCATCGAGTATGACAATAATGGGTTTTTCATACGAACGAATGGTGTTCAGCATTTCATACTCAGCTTGAAAATAAGCTTGATGATCTTCTTTACCATTCATATAACTATCATAGAGATAGCGAATATCTCCACCTGCACAAAATGCTTTGGGACTATTTGAGCGTATAAGTACGGCATGAATATTGGTTTGATCAGCCCATAGTGCTAATTGCTGCTGGATGCCTTGGATCATTTCTAAAGACAAGGCATTTAAACTTGCCACGCGATCTAAACTGATTTGGCCTAAATGTCCATGTTCTTCAATCATTAAGTTATTTGTACTCATATCCGTATGATCCTTTTTTCTTTTTAATTGTTTTTAAAATTGGCTTGGCGCTTTTCAACAAATGCTTGCATGCCTTCTTTTTGGTCTTGAGTTGCAAAAATTGAATGAAATGTTCTACGTTCAAAACGTAAACCTTCTTGCAAACTGACTTCAAATGCACGGTTAATTGACTCCTTGATCATCATGGTTGCGACTACAGATTTTTCGGCTATTTTTTCAGCAGCTTTTAAGGTCTTTTCGACTAACTCCTCATTAGGGAAGACTTGAGCAACTAAACCACTCTGCTCTGCTTCTACTGCGCCCATTTGTCTCGCAGTCAGACACATTTCCATGGCTTTGGCCTTACCAATAGCAAGCGTTAAACGCTGTGTCCCACCTATCCCTGGGATTACTCCCAAAGTCACTTCTGTTAAACCGAATTTTGCATTATCGGCACAGTAAATAAAGTCACACATGAGCGCTAACTCACAGCCTCCACCTAACGCATAACCACTGACAGCTGCGATTAGAGGTTTACGGCGCTGAGCAATTCGATCTGCCAGATGAAAAAAATCATCCAAATAAATATTTGGAAAACTCAGTTCAGCCATTTCTTTAATATCTGCACCAGCGGCAAAGGCTTTTTCTGAACCTGTAATAACCATACAGCCAATGGAAGAATCTCTGTCTAAATCATCTAAGGCCAAATTAAGGTCTTGAATTAATGTGCTATTTAATGCATTTAAGGCCTGAGGACGATTTAAAGTAATAAGTCCAACACCATTGTTCTTTTCAAGCAGAATCGTTTCAAATTGCATGTAATATCCCTATATATGTTCAATATTCATGAGTAGGCTTCATATCTGAAGCCTTTTCATTTAAATGTCTTAATGACAACGTTATAAGCTGCGGGCAATTACTAAACGTTGGATATCACTCGTACCTTCATAGATTTGGCAAATACGTGCATCACGATAAATACGCTCTATAGGGAAATCTTTGAGATAGCCATAACCACCAAAGACTTGTAATGCTGCGGAGCAAACACGCTCAGCCATTTCAGATGAAAAAAGCTTGGCCATAGACGCTTCATTTAAGCAAGGTTGTCCTGCTTCTTTTAAACGTGCCGCGTGATAGACCAATTGGCGTGCTGCCTCTATTTCTGTCGCCATACTTGCCAATCGGAACGCAACTGCCTGATGTTCAAAGATCGGCTTTCCAAAGGTAATACGCTCTTTGGCATATCGGGTTGCTTCTTCTAATGCTGCTCGTGCAAGACCAACCGCTTGCGCCGCTATACCAATACGACCGCCTTCTAGATTTGATAAGGCAATTTTCAAACCTTCACCTTCTTTTCCTAACATCAAGCTTTCATGCACACGAACATCTGTTAGTGCAATTTGACAGGTATCTGAAGCATGTAACCCAAGCTTTTCTTCAGTACGAATCACTTCATAACCGGCTGTCTCACGAGGGACAATAAAAGCACTCAGGCCTTTTTTTCCTGCACTCGGATCAGTCACAGCAAAGACAATAATGACCCCTGCATTATGTCCCGAGGTAATAAACTGCTTAGCACCATTAATCACCCATTCATTGCCATCTTTGACTGCACGGGTTTTAATGGCAGCAGCATCTGAACCCGTATGCGGCTCAGTTAATGCAAATGCACCGATCATTTTGCCTTGTGCTAAAGGCACTAAATATTTCTGCTTTTGTTCTTCTGTGCCAAATTTAGCAATAGGAACACAGCCTACTGAGTTATGTACACTCATAATGGTTGATGTTGCCCCATCGGCCGCGGCAACCTCTTCTAAAGCCATAACATAGGCAAGATTACCTGTATCTGAACCACCCCATTCATCTGATACCAACATACCCAATAAACCCAGTTCTCCCATCTGCGCTAAAGCCGCTTTGGGAAAGGTTCCGTGTTTATCCCATTCAGCCGCTTGAGGTTTAATTTGTTCCTGCGCGAAACTGCGTGCCATGTCCTGAATTAATAATTGTTCTTCGGTAAATTGCATCTTATCTTCCTGTACATCAATCAAATGCTTCCATCCAGTTTGAAAATGATTAGAACTGAATGAAAGCTTGATTTTGATCCTGATTGTTCGGCATTCATTTAGGGTTAATCGTTGCGTCTTTTAACTTGCATGCTGCGTGGATTGTTTCGCAATCTCTTGATTTCTTAATAAGAAACGCTGAATTTTTCCACTTGGAGTTTTCGGTAGTTCTTGAACAAACTCCACCAATCGTGGATAAGCATGTGCAGATAAGCGCTTTTTCACAAATTGCCCTAGCTGCTCCGCTAATTCTTCTGACGCTGTGACATGCTCAGCTAAAATTACAAAAGCTTTTACGATTTCTGTCCGATCCGGATCAGGTACACCAATGACCGCAGCTTCAATCACTGCATCATGCTCAAGTAAAGCGCTTTCAACATCGAATGGCCCGATACGATAACCTGATGTTGTAATCACATCATCATTACGACCAACGAAGCTCATACTGCCATCTGCGTGTAATTCTGCGGTATCACCCGTGAGGTAATAATGCTTTACAAAGGGTGACTTACGACTTTCTTTATAGCCACCAAACCACATCATCGGTGATTGACTAATATCGACAGCCAGTACTCCTGGCGTTCCTGCAGCTAGCTCTTGCCCTTGTTCATCAACAACTGCCACGCGATATCCCGGACTGGCATAACCTGCGACACCTGCGCGAATATCATGTTGTAAGCCATGATGATTACACACCACCATACCAACTTCAGTCTGACCATAATGGTCAAAGATCGGTGCATCTAAAACTTGTTTAAACCAGCGGAACACTTCAGGGTTAAGCGGCTCACCAGCGCTACTGACAACTCGAAATTTCCCTTTGAGTTTTGCCATTTGTTCAGGATCAGCTGCCATCATCATCCGATACGCTGTCGGTGCGCCTGCAAGGTTCGTCACTTTGTAGTCATCTACAATCTGACACAAACTATCAATGCTAAAACCACCTTCGTAAAAGAGTGTTGCATGTCCAAGTAAAAGTGGCCCAGTAATTCCGTAATACAAACCATAAGCCCAACCCGGATCGGCAATATTCCAAAACGAATCATCTTCACGTAGCCCTACCGCATTTTTCATATATTGACCAAAAGCGATCAAAGCTTTAAGCGGGACTTCTAAGGGCTTTGCAGGACCTGTAGTACCTGAAGTAAACATCAAAAGAAATGGATCATTGATGCTCTGTAGGACAATTTCACAATCTGTAGACTGTGCGTTTACTTCATCCCAAAAGTTTAAATCTCCCTGTTGAATCCCTTGACCCGCTCGATCTGCAACAGTAACGATTTGGGGACAATGTGCAACTTCATCTAATTTACTGCGATTACCAACATCGCTAATCACCAATTTGCTTTGTGCAAGGTGTAAACGATGTTCAATGGCTTTGGGGCCAAAGGCGGTAAATAGCGGTTGATATACAGCACCTATTCGCCAAGCCCCTAAAATCACCACAAGTAATTCAACTGTACGGGGTAATAAACCCGATACACGATCACCTTTTTGCACACCCTGTGACTTTAAAAAATTGGCAAATTGGCTTGACCACTGTTGCAGCTCTGCAAAGGTATATTGTTCTTTCCGTCCATCTTTGCCCTGCCAATACAGTGCAGCCTTATCTTGATCAATCGCATGACGGTCGCAGCATTCATAACATGCATTTAATTGCTCTAAAGAGCCTGATAACATTTCTTTGGCAGCATGATTTAAGTCAAATGCCTTTGCAACATCTTGATAATTCGACATCTTCTCTACCTCAGTCTCAATTTATTGTTATTCCGACACGAGTGTTAGTATTTTTAGCCATCCCTAGGCTAGATTGGTGTTCAAAGCGATTAAGCGTCCTTAGGTAAGTATTGCTGCACAATGCTTGAAAAATCTAAGTGTGCATTACCTTGTAAACACAGCTGTTGATACATCTGCTGAACCAGTCCACCTAAAATAATCGGCTGTTTGACTTGTCCTGCGGCTTCTACAGCTAATCCTAGATCTTTCAACATCAACTGCGTTGCAAAACCATCGGTATAGCCACGTCCCGCAGGTGCATTTGCTGAGATACCCGGCCATGGATTACATACATCCGAACTCCAACAACGTCCGCTCGAACTATTCACCACACCTGCTAAGGCTTGAGGATCAATCCCTAGGCGCGCACCGAGCGCCATACCTTCAGCAACAGCTGCCATGGAAATACCAAGAATCAAGTTATTGCAAATTTTCGCAATTTGACCTGCACCCACATCGCCACAATGCACAATGTTTTTTCCCATGTGGCCCAATACCGCTTTGGTTCTTTCAAAGGTTTGATCATCTGAACCGACCATAAAGGTTAATGTACCTGCCTGAGCACCAATAGTTCCGCCTGAAACAGGTGCATCACAGATTTTTATCTGATGTGCAGCACCCGCCTCGGCTATATCCTTAATGGTTTGCGGATCAATGGTACTGCTATCGATACATAAGCTTCCTGCTTTCATTACCGCCAATACACCATTTTCTCCCAAGTACACCTCTTTGACATGCTTGGCAGCAGGCAACATGCTAATCAAGACATCTGCTTGTTTCGCGGCATCTTGTGGGCTGTGGCAAACGATGCCACCTGCTTCAGTAAAATGCTGAATCGCAATTTCACTTAAGTCGAAACCGTAAACCGTAAAACCTGCTTTGAGTAGGTTTTGGGCCATTTTTCCGCCCATGTTTCCTAAACCGATAAAGGCAATATTCATCCTTGAACTCCTAAATTAACGTAGGTTAATGGTGGTATTCACTTCACCTTTTTCTTGTGTATCTTCGAACCAACGACTGGTGATGGTTTTAGTTTGTGTATAGAACTGAACTGCTTGCTTACCATATGGACCTAAGTCACCCAGTTTTGAACCACGCGATCCTGTAAAACTAAAGAAAGGTACAGGTACAGGAATTGGAATATTGATACCCACTTGACCAATATCGATATCACTTTGGAATGTACGAGCAACTGCACCACTTTGTGTAAACAGTCCAACACCGTTGCCGAATGGATTAGCATTAATCAATTCAATCGCCTGCTCCAAAGTATCGACATGAATAATGGCTAAAACGGGCCCAAAGATCTCTTCGGTATAGATGCGCATATCGGTTGAAACTTGATTAAAAATCGTCGCTCCGACAAAGTTTCCTTGCTCATAGCCAATGACTTGAACATCACGACCATCCAGCAACAGTTCTGCGCCTTGTTCTACACCGCTTTGAATTAAATCCAATACACGTGCTTTTGCGCGAGGTGAAATGACTGGGCCAATATCGGTATTCGGTTCATGGCCTGCATTGACCTTCAGAGTTTTGGCTTTTTCAACCAGTTCATTAACCCATTCTTTACTTTCACCAACCATGACAGCAACAGACAAAGCCATACAACGCTGACCTGCTGCACCAAATGCTGCACCAACGAGAGCATTTAAGGTTTGTTCTTTATTGGCATCTGGCATCACCACCACATGGTTTTTGGCCCCCATCATCGACTGCACACGTTTTCCATGCTGTCCTGCAAGGTTATATACATGTGTACCAACGGCTGTAGAGCCTACAAATGAAATGGCCTTAATAGCTTGATGTGTGCATAAACGATCAACAACGTCTTTACCACCATGCACTACGTTTAATACACCTGCTGGAATACCGGCTTCAATCGCAAGTTCGACAAGCATCATGGTCGATAATGGATCTTGTTCAGATGGCTTTAAAACAAAGGTATTTCCACAGACGATGGCCATTGGGAACATCCACAGTGGAATCATCGCAGGAAAGTTAAATGGCGTAATTCCTGCACATACACCCAAAGGTTGCTGCAAGGTATAGGTATCCACACCACGTGCAACACCTTCTATATATTCGCCCATTTGAAGTGTGCCAACCGAACACGCATGCTCAACGACTTCTAAACCACGTTGAATATCACCTTCAGCATCTGCTAGCGTCTTTCCTTGCTCAGCAGTCAGTACACGGGCAATGTCTTTCATATTGCTACGGATCAGATCTTGTAGTTTCAGCATAATACGCATACGTGCTTGAACGGGTGTTAAGCGCCAAGTTTTAAAAGCCTCTTGCGCTGAAGCAATCGCTGCATCCACTTCTTCCATAGTCGCCATTGGAACACGACCCAAAACCTCTTGAGTTGCTGGATTTAGAATGTCTTGCCACTCTGTAGTGTTTGACTCTACAAATTTACCGTTAATTAATAATTTAGCCGTCGCTGACTGAATATTTGACATTGTGTTCATGACCTCTCCATAGGCACTTATTGTTTTGTACTGACTTAGAAAATATCCAAAAGCCTTATATTTATATTTTCCAATTCACTTCAAACTAGCAAAGAAAATTTTGACTACCAATAGAGATTCACGCACGATTGATGTGCAAATATGCACAGGGATGACAATAACAATGAAAGTAGATTGGGATCATTTACAGTATTTTTTGGTTTTGGCTCGTGCGAAAACCCTAACCAATACCGCACGAATTATTGGTGTGGAGCACAGTACGGTTTCTCGACGTATACATGCGCTAGAACTGGCTTTAGGCACGTCATTATTTAAACGTGAAGCCACAGGTTATGAACTCACTTTAGAAGGTTTGGCACTGGTTCCTCGCGTTGAACAAATGGAACAGGCATTTTTACAAATCGAAAAACCCAACCAACCTATGCAAGGTCGTGTGCGAATTGGCACACCCGAAGGGTTTGGAACGGCATTTTTGACACAGCTCTTGGCAGAATTGTCCAAAAAATACCCTCTGCTGACTATCGACCTTATTCCTGTACCGAAAATGATCAAGCTTTCACATCGTGAAGCAGATATTGTTATTTCCATCGATCGACCGAAATCAGGCCCCTATATCATTACTCGACTAGCAGACTATTGTTTAAAGATTTATGGCAGTAAAGAATACTTAAAAAACACGCAACCCATTCATACATTAGAAGATTTAAAATCACACACTTTTGTGAACTATATAGATGATCTAGTCTATAGCCCAGAACTGTATTGTTTAGAACGTTTACCTATTCAGCTCAATGCAAACTTTAGAAGTAGTAGTATTTTGGCTCAACAAATTGCTGTGAGTGCGGGTGCAGGATTGGCAATATTGCCCAAGTTTTTGGCCGAGGAAAAACCCGAATTAGAACAAGTCTTGGCGCAAGATGTTCGTTTTGTGCATACCTTTTGGATGCTGACCTTAGTCGATTTACAGCATGAGCCGCGTATTAAACTGGTTTGGGACTTTTTGAGAAAAAGAACTGACCAATATCATAGTTTATTAATGGATTAAGAGATGAAGCTTCCTTCCAAAAGGTAAATGACAAATAATCTGAGATTCATTTTCTCAGTTAAATCATAATTTTTTTGTTTTCTTGATATTTAATCTTAGCTTGCGTTGTCATATAAGTTAAGATTTTCTGAAATTCTCTGACACACAAGCTAAGATTTTATTTCTCTTTAATTTGCGGGTTAATTGAATTCAGGATGCTTATAAACCTCAGTGTCATATTTTTTTTGTTTAGCGATGATATTGTTTTTGAGTATATCCACCTTATCTTGATGTATTTTCACAAAATCCTTTTGCGCGGCCTGCCATGTATCAAAACCTTGCTTCAAGTCATCAATCGTACCCTCCAAAAATCTACCTTTAAAAAACAAATTATGATTTTGCAAGTTAATCTCGCAAGGTCTGAATAGATACATGCAGTAACAATCGTCATTGCGCTTCTCTACATACAATACGCTGTCCATAATGGCATCCCACCCATTCAGCATCATATCACCTGTGCCTTCTTCACGAATTAAGTATTGGTGATAGTAGATTGAGCTGTTCACGATCAGAATGTTTTTCGCCCCGCTGCCATATTTCCGCACGGTGGCATGACCGTCAGGAAAATATTTTTTTATAACATCAGGTATCCATTGAAAGTCATTTTCATCAATTTTGTTGAATGGTGTGTACTCAATCCGTTCATGTTTCATCACGCCTTTTTCATCCAAATGCCATTGACGGTTTTTGGCGCTAAGTTTGAGATAAATCAATAAAATGACAGTTCCTAATATTGTTATGAGCGTAATTATTTCCATTGTATTCTGCTTGTAACCCCAAATTATTTTATGATCTAATTTTCAATGTATTGAGAGGTTTATTCAAGACTACTCTACACTTTAACAATCCCGAATCATGTGTCAATAATCTCAAATCAACTGTCATTCAACTCCAAACTATAACTGTTATAGAAATTTAGATGAATGTTGTATCTATGCTTTCAGGCGATATACCCCAATAATCACCTATAACCACTAGGGATTTAGAGTACATCTTATGAGCAATCAAGAGCCTAAAAAACCGCAAAAATATGCAGACAGTGAAATTTCAGATAAGGCGTTTAAACGTGCCATTATTTGGTTCTCGATCTATGTGCTTTTATTCTGTATTGGTGTAGCGTTTGTCGTTGGTGCAGATAATTCCTATCTACCTTAAGCGACAGTATTATTCACTTATTGCAACTCGCTATTGCATGTATATCTTACATTTCATGTTTGCTCATGATCAGTTCATAATGAATTGATCATCAGACCAAATAATTTGGTTTAAATTTGAATTTAAAAAAAGCTTGTAAGTTTACATTTACAAGCTTTTTGCATTTTTAAAGTGATCAAATCACAGTTATAAACTTAATATCTCATCTGAATCGCTTATGCAGGACTCTGCTTTTTCACTTGGTGCTGAAGATGCGTTTGAATGTATTCACCGTAGACCGACATTTTTTCGAAGATATGCTCTGAATAAAACATGTCTTCTACCAAGACTTGCGCACGGTCAAATTCATATAAACTTAATCGTTGTAAAATTTTGGCGTTAATAACCGAAAATTTTTGGCATAAATCGATATATTGCTGATCTTTATCTTTAAATAGCAGCTTTAACATATTGATTTTATTTAGATCAAAATCAATCGGTTCAACTTTATCCGCCAAGACATGGATTTCAACATCTAAAAATTCAGCGAGCTGTTTTAATTTTTCTAAGTCGATATCTAGATGTGTAATACAAATGATTTTGGAAACTTTCGGATTACATAAGCTATTGATCAAACTAAAATAGAAGTATTCTGCTGGCGATAGTTGTTCATTATGTAGCTCAATGTAGACATTTAGTCCCGATAAAACATCATCAACTTTAAATGCGCTAAGTTTAGCCTCAGCATGGTAATAACGATTTAATATTGCAACATTTTCAGGGCTTTGTGGTGTAGCGTAGATCACCTTCTGATTCAAATTCGCTAAGATAAATGGTGCAAATAAGAAAGCTGCATTTTCAGCCTTGGCATTCATATGCTCCTGACAAATACTGACATAGCCCACTTGCTGTACTTGACGCAAAATTCGACTGCGCAAAAGTACTGCTTCTAAATTAGTATGCTGTTGTTGCAACAGATGCAGCGTTGAAGCTGTTAATGGAACACCCACCAGTAAATGTTGTAACAGTTCTAATTCACTGGCTTTAAACATAGTCAACTCCCTAACTTCTATACCATTTGACACCACAAGTGTTGTGGTCAATGCACCTTATAAAAAATTCAAGCTTAAAACTAGATACAGTGAATTTGAAAAAACATATAACAGTACCGACCCATCTGTTATAAAAATATAATGTACAACTAATTTTACTGATATATTTATAACAGAATCTTGTCTTGTTAATGACTATGTATAAATCGGAACAGCTTGCTCAGCACTTACGTCAACTGATTGAAAATGGCACTTTAAAAGCGCACGAAAAGCTCCCGTCTTTGCGTGAACAAGTGCAGTTATCCGGCTTTAGTTTAATCACGGTCATGAATGCTTATCAGGAGTTAGAATCGCGTGGCTTAATCTATGCACGTGAGAAATCTGGCTACTATGTGGCGCAAGGCTTAGTCGAAATAGAGGCTGAACAAACTCAAATCGTGTCCTTAAACACACCGGTTGAAATTAACTCACTAGTATTTAAGTATTTAAAATCAATACAAGATGAAAAAATCATTCCCTTGGGATCAGCTTTTCCAGCTCAAGACATTGTTTTTTCTAAAAAGTTAACCCAAATCATGGGGCAAATTTCCCGAAATTCCAAAAGTTACGATGCCATTGATAATCTTCCACCTGGTAATTTAGCCCTACGTAAGTTAATTGCACAGCGCTATTGCATGCAAGGCATTGCCACAGATCCAGAGGATATTGTGATTACCTCAGGCTGTATGGATGCACTGAATCTTTCCTTACAGGCAATAGCTTCACCGGGTGACTATATTGTGTTACAGCAAAATATTTTCTATGGCGCCTTGCAAGCTGCAGAGCGCTTAGGCCTTAAAGTGGTGACCTTACCTGAACATCCACAAGACGGTTTTGATTTAACCGCATTTGAACATATTTTAAAAACTTATCCCGTCAAGATCTGCTGGCTGATGCTGAATTCGCATAATCCTGTGGGCTTCACAGTGAGTGATGAAATCAAGCAAAAAATTGCCGTGTTATTACACCAATATCATGTGCATTTAATTGAGGACGATGTGTATGAGGAAATGCATTATGCCTCTAAGAAGCCCGTTTCAATGAAATATTTTGACCAAAATAATATGGTCTTACATTGCTCTTCTTTTTCTAAAACGTTGGGCGCTGCATTTCGGGTCGGTTGGGTGCATGCGGGTAAATATTCTCAAGCGATTCAACACTTACAGCTTATGAGCACGATTTCCGTTAATACCTTATTGCAAAATGCCTTGGTGGAATTTATTTCAAATTATCATTATGAAAAACATTTAAGGGTCTTAAGAAAAAGTCTACAACAGCATAAATTACAGTTTTACCGTTATTTGGAAAGCCGCCTACCGACTGGATGCAAATTACAATATCATCCAAGTGGTTATTTTCTTTGGTTAAAACTACCGGAAAATGTTGAAAGTATGGCAGTCTATGAAGCCCTAATTCAACAGCAGATTGGCGTTGCTCCAGGCCGTTTATTTAATGTTGCGGAAGCCAAAACTCAATATATCCGTTTAAATTGTTCCTTTGCATGGAAGGATGAGATTCAACAGGCTTTAGATGCCCTCCTTAGTACAATCTCTGCACTTTCCTCAGATCAGATGAATATTTGACAATTTTTATTGTCATTATTATGCTCAAAGCAATACAGTTCAAATACATATATTTGTTGTTGAGATAACAATGAATTCATTCAATATTTACCAAAATTCAAAAAACAAATAGGTTAGTTCATGGAAGATCAAAAACACAGTCAACGCATACATGCCTTTAGTTCGGATGTACTCACAGATCTGGATGCTGTGGGGATTGCACAGCTCATCAAATCTAAAGAAGCCTCCGTGCAAGAAATAACACAAGCGGCCATTGCACGTGCGGAACAAGTGAACCCGCATCTAAATGCCATTGAACTGGACTGTTTTCAGCGTGCTTTAGAGCAAAATCAATATGTTGAACATGGTCTTTTTGCGGGTGTCCCTTTTTTCTTTAAAGATAATCTAGATTATCAAGGATTGCCCTCACGCCATGGTTCAAAGGCCATCGGTTCAAAACCAGCCGATCGTAATCCTCAAATTAGCCAACAAATCTTAGATCAAGGGTTTGTCGTATTAGGAAAATCCAAGCTCCCTGAATTTGGTCTAAATGCCAGCACCGAATATAAAGATGGATCAGCCACCTATAACCCTTGGCATTTAAGTTATTCCTGCGGTGCATCTTCAGGGGGTTCCGCAGCTCTCGTTGCAGCCGGTGTAGTGCCGATTGCCCATGCCAATGATGGCGGTGGTTCGATTCGTATCCCTGCTGCATGCTGCGGTTTGATTGGATTAAAGCCTAGCCGTGGCCGTACTTATGACAGTGAAGCAGCAGGCTCTCTTCCGATTAATATCATCAGTGAAGGTGTCCTAACCCGTAGCATACGAGATACTGCTCATTTCTATGCAGGAATGGAATCAAGTTATTACAATAAAAAGCTGCCACGCATAGGCATGATTCATGGGCCTTCTAAACGTCGATTACGCATCGGTTTAGTCCCGCAATCGATTACAGGGCAAATAGATAGCGAAACAACTGCAACCTTAATGCATAGTGCAGCACTCTTAGAAAAATTAGGCCATCATGTTGAAGAACTTCAATTACCTTTTTCCTTAAGCTTTGTTGAAGATTTTAGTGAATATTGGGGGATGTTATCCTTTTTACTGAGTACCTTTGGCAAGAAAATCTTTGGCGCTGACTTTAATCCCAAAGAGTTAGATCACTTAACCGTTGGTTTATCGAAGTTGTATAAAAAGAACTTTTATAAAACCCCGCTGTTTCTGTATCGATTAAAGAAAATGCAGCAACAATATCGTGAAATCTTTAAGCATTATGACGTTTTGCTATCGCCTGTACTTGCACATACCACACCGAAAATCGGCTATTTATCACCTCAATTACCGTTTGACCAGTTATTTGAACGTATACAGAACTATGTGACTTTTACCCCCATCCAAAATGTTGTTGGTGCGCCAGGTATGTCGATTCCTATGGGAGAAACCCAAAACGACGGACTACCGATCAGTATGCAAATATCAGCCGATGTCGGTGATGAAAAAACCTTGATCGAACTGGCGTATGAAATTGAAGAAGCTCAGCCATGGCGACGTATTCAGGATATGCCTCGAACTGCTTAACAGCCCAATCAAAGGTTTAAAAAAGGGAGCTGATTGGCTCCCTTTTTTATTTTCAAATCCGCAGCATAAGGCTTTGCAAGGGATAACTGTATTTGAATACAAGATACTTAATTAAAATGATACGTTAGTCCTGCATATACCGCCCGACCTTCACCCGGTGTTAAACGAGCAGGATCTTTGCCGGCATCGTTATAGCCCGGTGTCACGGTAGATGCATATTTTTTATTGGCCATATTTCTGAAATCCAACCAAGCCAAATACTGTTTTTGTGGTTGCATATAGCCGAACGATGCTCCCCAAATTTGCCAATCTTTTGCGTAGAAACTATTGGCATAGTCGGTTGCGACCTTTGCGGCATAAAGTGTATTCACCGCAGCATAAAAGCCTAAAGGATGTTCGTATTTCAGTTCAGCCTGATAGATGTGTTTTGGTATACCTGCCAGCTCATTTTTTCCAAATACCGCATCATTTTTATAGTGAAAATCATTCAAGGTATAGGCTTGTTTTAGTTGAACCTGTCCATATGTATCATTTTGCCAAAGTGAACTGTTTAAACCGACTTCAATCCCTTGATGGATGGTGTCTGAAGCATTCGATTCGTAAATTATCGGATTAGGCTCTGGTTGGATTTCAACAGCCAACAGTTCATTTTTAACCTGTGAATAGTAATATGCAATATTCCACTCACCCAGTGCATGTTGACCACGCCCACCTAGTTCAAGAGTATTCGCTGTCTGACTATTCAAATGAATCGGAGCATTTTGGCGTCCCGTCGCTGCGCCACTTTCATCGGGGAACTTTTGATCCGAACCCCAAATTAAAGCCCAAGGATGTGGTGCTTCTAAGCTTCGACTGACATTGGCAAAGAGCTGTGTTTCAGGTTGGATTTGATATCGAAAACCTAGCGATGGCAGGACATTCCATTCACGAATATTTTCTTTATGACTTTGCACAGGCCATGTCACTTCACTTTCACGATGGGTGTACGCCAATGCAACTCGACTATCGAGCCAAAACTGTGGGTGTAGTGCCAAGGCATTGGCATAATGTAAAACATAGTCACCACCTTGGTAGGTATAATGCCGCGTTTCTGTACCCGCAGCATAGGCGCCTTGCGCTACACGCAAGCGTTCAACGACCTGACCATCTGGCAAATGCGTGGTACTACGAAAACCTAAAGTATTTTGGCTTTCATGCCCCCATAGCGTTCGGTCAAATTGGTAGTTAAATAAGGTAATGATATCGTCATAGTCAACATCGGTACTATACAAACCTTCTTGCAAATCCATCGGATAATGATGATAGGCCAGACCCAACTGTAAACGATCGCCCGAGTCCAAAGTCATATTGGTTTTATTCGCCAACCAAAGACTTCCCGGCTGCGGACGATTATTATTCAGCGAGATATTTTGGGCTACTGCTTGTTTTGGATTTTGTTCAATCTGTTGTTGGGTTAGACGTCCCGGCGTTTGGTGTTCAGTCTCTCGGTAACGCAGATAAAAACGTGTATCTAGGTTTGGATTTATTTGATATCCCACATTGGCCGATATACCTTTACTCTGGCTTGAAGCATGATCTTGAAAACCATCATCATCACTTTGCGTTAATGAAACATAATAGTCTAAGTCACCGATTTGTTGTCCTGAGCTGATTTCACTTTTCTGATAACCGTGGCTACCCATTTCATGATGCACTGACAGTTTTGCTGCATTTTTTCCAGTTGGGCTATCATAGTTAATTAGACCACCCAAGCTTAATGCACCACGTGTTAAACCATTAGCCCCCCGTAAAACCTCTATATGGTCTACCCACAGCGGCTCAAGCAGTTCATAAGGTGTTCCACCCGGCCCTGTAAATGGCAAATCATCTAAGGTCACATACAATCCTGAAGCATGCGCCCCCGGTGCACGATTGATCCCGGAGCCACGTATCGACAGTTTCACCCCTTCATTTCCAGAAGATGCTGCGTATATCCCCGGTTGATTTTTAAATAAATCAGCATTTGTTCGCTTGGGTACATCTTGAATGTCTGCTGCAACGATCGCATTGGTTGCACCATTTACTTTAGTCAGTGCTTTTTTTATTTGATCATCCATTGAACTTTGTTCAACCTTAATGGTGATTTCAGGTAATACATTGCTATCTGCAACACTATATTGTGCCATTGCAGTAAGCATCATTAGGCTTAAAAGCTTAAGTGACGTGTTGTTATATTTGGAAAATTGAGGGACATCCATGATTGCGTCTTCTAAGTGAAACGAATTTAACGGCAAGGATTGTAGTGTGTTTTATCATCATGTATGTATCAAAATATTTCAAAATTCATGATTTTTATTAATATTCTTCTTCGTATTTTTATATTCAAATGATTTGTTAAATGAAATAAAACAGATAATTATATTTTTTAGTCAAAAAATAAAAGTTTCTAAATAAGATAAAAGCCCTCAATCGATAAAGATCAAGGGCGTGTATTGATTAAGAGTACGCATTGAAAGATTGTCGGAAAGTCAGATGTCAAAACCTGAACATACTTCCAATCACGCTCTCGTTAAATTGATATTGAAATTTCTAAGGCAATTTAAATTAAACAATTCTCTGTAAGGGCATTAGAAGTTGTACATCGCGACCGCATTGATTCGGTTATCTTCACCCTTAGTACTGCCATTTGGTGCAGCGCCAAAAGCTTCACGTTCACCATAGACATATTCCAGACCTAAACTAATCGGCTTAACAGGGCTGTAAAATACATTTGCCCATGCTTGCCACAAGTTTTTATTGGCCTTGGTTTTATCAACTAATGAGTTGACATAATCTGCATTACCATCTGCTTTCATATAACCATAGCCCAATGTTCCGCGCCATTGTGCTGAAATTTGTTGAGTTAAACCTACTGTAATCGAGTCAAATTCATTGGTGGCGATGATGTCTTTATCCGCATTGGTCACAAAACCTTGGTTCGTCCATGACACAAAACTACTGTCGCCTTTGACATGGTAATAATCCGCTTTGAGCACTGTTTTATCCGTCAAATCTAGTTTTGCGCCCAGACCAAGTCCCCATGCGGTTTCTATATCCGTATCCGTTTTCTTTTCAGCACCCATCGCACGTGCGCTTAACATCAGTGTATCTGTCATTTTATGGTTTAAACGCGCTGTTAATGCAGGCAAACGCATATTTGAGCTGTCATCCTTAGAATCTTCTGCTGCGAGTACAAGATTTGTCTCTGGACTAAATTTGTGACTATAGCGAACTTGCGGTGTACGTTTAACAGCACCACCGACATAGCCCAATGCATCAATGGTTTCAGGCATATAATCAGGTACAGCAAAGTTAGACCATGTTTGCCCCACCAACCAATCACCATAGGTCAAATAGGCATGACGAATCCGCAGTCCATCATTCGCACCCAAAAAGTCGACTTCAATTTTACCGCCTACATCGCCCACTTGAGTCGGCGTTTTAAAGTCTAGTCCTAAACGTGTGGCAGCAAGTGTTGCTTTTAAACGATCTGAACTTTCAGCATTCCCTTCTAGCGGAACACTATTCATTTGGTTATACAGGCGAGATAAGCTGCCGCCTTCTGCCTGATAAGATGCATCTGCACGTACATTGCCATACAAGCTAAATTCAGCGCCCGATTTGGTATTTAAACTCAGGCTTGGTGTTTGAGTCGGTTTTTGATTCTGCGCAGCAACTACAGGTCGTTGTTTTACGTCTTTGATTTCACTCGACAAAGTGTTTTGCTGCTGAACATATTGCTGCATCATGGCTTTTAATGCTTTGACTTCATCACGCAACTGTTCAACTTCAGCCTCACTGACTGCCGCATGTGTCCACATGGGGAACGCGGCTGCACAAGCCAGTATCATCGGTTTAATTTTAAAGGTTTTTTTGACTAAATTTAGCTTTTGAGTTTTCATCCTGACCTCGATTTGGGCAATGCCCTTTCCTTATTTTTTTTTCACAATTTTCCACTAGCCCTCATGCTGTGCATCAGGGCCTAGAAACTTAAAATTTTGGGGTAATGTTAAATCTTTAAATATCGGCTTAATTCGCTGGATTTTTGATAGCTTGCGTATTGAGCTTTGGCGATTGACCTTGAGTAGACGCTTCTACTGACGCTTGTAAATTCACCATAAATATTGCTAATGCAGCGATGACACCGGGAATGGCTATCACCAAGAAGTTCATTTGATGCGGCAAATTCATGGTTAACAGTGCCCCTGTAAGCACAGGTCCAACGATTGCACCAATTCGTCCAATCCCCGATGCCCAGCCCATACCTGTAGAACGTACCGTGGTTGGGTAGTATTGTGCGACAAAGGTATAAAGTAGGATTTGCGAACCGATGGTAGCTGCGCCTGCTACAGCAATTAAGGTATACAGAACCATTTGCGGACTGTTAAAGCCCAGTAAGATTAAAGCCAACGCGCCACACATGAACATGATGCTCAGTACTTTTTTGATATGGAATCGGTCTGCCAAAGCACCACCACCAATAGCACCTACCATTCCACCAATATTCAGTGCAAAGAGGAAAATCATACTTGCACCAAGTGAATAGCCAGCTTGAATCATCAATTTTGGTAACCAGCTTCCAAGTGCATAAACCATCAATAAGCACATGAAAAATGCAATCCAGAACATAAACGTACTGAAACTACGGCCTTGTTGAAATAATGCTTTTAACGGAGCTTTGTCTTCTTCAGAAACCTCATTGAGTACAAATTGAGTATCTGTTGTGAGGACTTGTTCAGGGGCAATTTTTGAGACAATCGTTCGAGTCGTATCTGTTTGATGCTTTGAGGTTAAATACATCAATGACTCAGGGAGGAATTTCCAAATTAAAGGCAGTGCCAGACATGGAATAATTGCAATATAAAACATGATTTTCCAGCCATATACTGGCACTAACCAAGCACCCAATAACGCTGAAGCCATACCACCAATGGCATAACCACTAAACATTAGTGCAACCAAGGTACTGCGTATACGTTTAGGCGCATATTCCGTCATTAACGCCACAACGTTCGGCATAACGCCACCGATACCTAGACCCGCAAGAAAGCGTAAAATACCAAACTCAACTGGAGTACTTGCAAATGCGCCACAGAAGGTAAAACCACTAAAGATACCGACACAGATCATAATGGTTTTTTTACGACCAATTTTATCGGACAGTGTGCCAAAACACATGGCACCAAACATCATGCCAAATAAAGCCGTACTTGCCAGTAAGCCGGCTTGTACCGCAGATAATGACCATTCTTGCATCAACAAGGGTAAGGCAACGCCATAGATCACTAAGTCATAACCGTCAAAAATAATAATCAAAAGACACCAAATCAAAACACCCCAATGAAATGGCGTAAATTTGGCTTCATCAACCAAGGTATTAATATTAATTTTCTGGTTTTGCATAGCCCACCTCCTAATTGTGAAGCTTGTAAAATTCGCCTTTCACAATGAATAAGTCGGTGCTTAATGTCCAAAACCGATTAGGCATGTTTGTATACCTAAAAAGTTGAATACAAATTAATCCCTTGATTCCTCTTTATTTAAATAGATCATTTCATAGGTGCAGTTCATCTGAACATCTAGCGACAGCATACTCAAAATACAGCACGATCATATGGAATTGCTTCTAAATCATATACTTGATAAACACTATCAAATAAACCACGAATATCTTCGCTTTCATCCATATTACGCACAGCCATAAATACAGGGCTAATCGCGGCTTCATCTAAGATAGGAACAAAGGTTAAATGTGTTAATTGCACACTTTGGGCACTCATTGGGGTGATACAAACCCCTTCGTTCGCCGCAACAAAGCCCAATGCCAGTTGTAATTCACGAACTTCACGTACTTTTTTAGGTTCCAAACCATACTCTGAAAATATGCCACGCACTTGGGTCGAAAAATTCGGTTTATTGTGATTTGGATAAAAAATCAATTGTTGATCGATCAGATCTGCAAGATATATACCTTCCTTTTTTTGTGCCAAAGGATGACTAGCGTGTAAGGCTACTACTAAGCGTTCTTCACGAAGTAAAACCCGTTTGATCGCAGGGTCTGAAATACGCAAACGCCCAAAGCCGACATCTATACGACCTTCTTTTAATGCTTTGATTTGTTCAGTGGTGGCCATTTCCTCCATTTCTATTTTTAAATGTGGGTGTTGTTGCTTAAATAAGTACAAAATATTCGAGAGTAAACCAAACAATAAAGAGCTCACAAAACCGATTGTCACTGTTCTTTCGGTCAAACCGATTCGTTTCGTCATCGATTTAATTTCTTCTGCATTAGACAAAAGTTTTAAAGCATGATGATAAAAAAATTGGCCTGCTTCTGTGGTCTTAAGCGGTCGGCTACCGCGTTCAAATAACTGAATTCCAAGCTCATGTTCCAAATTTTGAATCTGCCGACTCAAAGGTGGTTGAGCTATATATAGTTTTTCTGCCGCTTTGGTAAAACTCTGCTCTTCAACCACCGCGACAAAGTATCTTAAGTGTCTTAGTTCCATGGCTATAAATACCTATTAAGTATAATAAAATGCAAATTTGATCTTCGACGTGAAGATTTTATTCTTTTAAGGTATATCACATAGACAGGATTAAGCAAATTTAATCCCATCCAACAGATCAAAAACATCGTGCAGCCCATACCTGAAAGAAACTTCAGCTGCTACACGAAACAACTTAAAAAGTATTGTTAGACAACCAAACAAGGAACGTGGCAGCCAAAGACCTCTTTTATCGAGTGATAGCCACCCATACTTAAATGCATACTTAAGGAGATATAGTATGAACCGTCAAGAGATTGATGTTCTGGTTAAACAAATGAACGTAGATACAGCAACAGGGCCTGTTGACCAACGTGTACAACAAGTTGTGGTACGTTTATTGGGTGATTTATTCCAAGCGATTGAAGATCTAGATATTACTCAAACTGAACTATGGAAAGGTCTAGAGTATTTTACAGATGCGGGTCAAGCGAACGAATTAGGTCTTTTAGCCGCTGGTTTAGGTTTAGAGCACTATCTAGATTTACGTGCCGATGAAGCTGATGCGAAAGCAGGTATTACAGGTGGTACACCACGTACCATTGAAGGCCCTTTATATGTGGCTGGCGCACCTGAATCAGTGGGCTTTGCTCGTATGGATGATGGTACGGAAACCGATAAAATTCCAACTCTGTTTATTGAAGGTACAGTAACAGATACCGAAGGCAACATCATTGAAGGCGCTAAAGTTGAAATTTGGCATGCCAACAGCCTAGGTAACTATTCTTTCTTTGATAAGTCTCAATCTGACTTCAACCTTCGCCGTACCATTCTTTCTGACCAAGACGGTAAATATGTTGCACAAACTACGATGCCCGTTGGTTATGGCTGTCCTCCAGAAGGCACAACTCAATTTGTTTTAGACAAATTAGGCCGTCATGGTAACCGTCCATCACATGTTCATTTTTTTATCTCTGCACCGGGTTACCGCAAGCTAACTACTCAATTCAACATCGAAGGTGATAAATACCTTTGGGACGACTTTGCCTTTGCAACTCGTGATGGTCTGGTGGCAACTGCTGTTGATATCACAGACGAAGCTGAAATTGCACGTCGTGGTCTAAACCAACCGTTTAAGCACATTAGCTTTAATGTTGAGTTAGTTAAAGAACAAGCTGCAGCACCAAATACTGAAGTTGATCGTCGACGCGCTAGCGCTTAATTACTCAATCTAAGGAAGCCGAGCTGTCTCATCCAAGTTTGACAACTCGGCGACTATCCCCTCATTGGACAGTCGGAGAATGGACATGCCACGTATTCCTGTAATTAACACCAGCCATCTAGATCGTATTGATGAACTTCTTGTCGATAATTTTGACACTGGTGAATTTAAACTGCACCGCTCAGTATTTACCGATCAAGCGTTATTTGATCTTGAAATGAAATACATTTTTGAAAGTAACTGGGTGTATTTGGCACATGAAAGCCAAATTCCAAATAACAATGATTATTACACGACTCATATCGGTCGCCAGCCGATCATCATTGCACGTAACCGTAATGGTGAACTGAATGCCATGATCAATGCCTGCTCACATCGTGGCGCACAGTTATGTCGTTATAAAAAAGGCAACAAAGCGACGTATACATGTCCATTCCATGGTTGGACCTTTAATAACTCAGGTAAATTACTCAAAGTTAAAGACCCTGCTGAAGCCGGTTATTCAGATTGCTTTAACCAAGATGGTTCACATGACTTGAAAAAAGTCGCACGCTTTGAAAGTTATAAAGGCTTTTTATTTGGTAGCTTAAATCCTGATGTGCCAAGCCTTGAAGAATTCTTAGGTGAAACCACCAAAATTATCGACATGATCGAAGGTCAGTCGGAAAACGGTTTGGAAGTTTTACGTGGTTCATCTACCTATACCTATGAAGGTAACTGGAAACTGACAGCTGAAAATGGCGCAGATGGCTATCACGTATCAGCCGTGCATTGGAACTATGCAGCGACCACTCAGCACCGTAAAGAAGCACAAGCGGCAGATAATATTCGTGCCATGAGTGCGGGTTCTTGGGGCAAGCAAGGCGGTGGTTCTTATGGTTTTGACAGTGGTCACATGTTGTTGTGGACACAATGGGCTAACCCAGAAGACCGGCCAAACTTTAGCAAAGCCGATGAATATACCGAAAAATTCGGCGCACCGATGTCGAAATGGATGATCGAGCGTTCACGTAACCTATGTCTTTATCCAAACGTCTATTTGATGGATCAATTCGGTTCACAAATTCGAGTTTTACGCCCGATTTCTGTCAATAAAACTGAAGTCACCATTTACTGTATCGCCCCTGTCGGTGAAGAGCCAGAAGCACGTACACGTCGTATTCGTCAATATGAAGACTTCTTTAATGCTTCAGGCATGGCAACACCTGACGATTTAGAAGAATTCCGTGCCTGCCAAGCAGGTTATGCAGGAATTGAGCTGGAATGGAACGACATGTGCCGTGGTTCAAAACACTGGATTCATGGACCGGATGATGCAGCCAATGAAATTGGATTAAAACCGCTATTAAGTGGCATCAAAACGGAAGATGAAGGTCTTTACCTTGCTCAGCATCAATATTGGTTAAAAACCATGAAACATGCCATCGCTGAAGAAAAAGAACTAGCTGAACAAGTCGCAAATGAACAAGGAGATGTCGCATGAATGCAACTGCACATTTAGACAGCGTAAGCATTGAAGCTGTATCTCAGTTCCTCTACCGCGAAGCGCGTTTTTTAGATGATGAACAGTGGGATGAATGGCTAGAGTGCTATGCCCCATCTGCATCATTTTGGATGCCGGCTTGGGATGACGATGACCGCCTCACGGAAGATCCACAGTCTGAGATTTCTTTGATTTATTATCCAGACCGTCAAGGTTTAGAAGACCGTGTCTTCCGCATTAAAACCGAGCGTTCATCTGCCACGATGCCGGATACACGAACCAGCCATAACATTAATAACGTCGAGATTATTGAACGTGATGGCGACAACGTAACGGTGCGTTTTAACTGGAACACCTTAAGTTTCCGCTACAAAACCAACTATAGCTACTTTGGCATGTCACGTTATGAAATTGATTTTTCAGGTGAGCAGCCAAAAATCCTCAGCAAATATGTTGTTCTGAAAAACGATTATATCAACCAAGTTATTGATATTTATCACCTCTAAAAGCTTATTTCACTAAGCAAGGTTTTACTTTCAGCCAGAAGGATATTTGGCTGAAAGGACACGTTATACCAGATTTTCAAAAGGATATTCAGCCATGTCAAACCATAATGTTGCACTTCAATTTGAAGATGGCGTTACTCGTTTTATTAGTGTTGCTCAAGGTGAAACCCTATCCGACGCAGCCTATCGTCAAAAAATCAATATCCCTCTAGATTGCCGTGATGGCGCATGCGGGACATGCCGTGCATTTTGTGAGTCGGGTACTTACGACATGCCTGAAGAATCTTATATCGAAGATGCTTTAACCCCCGAAGAAGCTGAGCAAGGTTATATTTTAGCTTGTCAATGTCGTCCAAGTTCAGATGCTGTTTTCCAAATCAGTGCATCATCTGACGTGTGTAAAACTGAAATTCATGAGTTTCAAGGCACATTGTCTCGTGTTGAAAATATGTCGGATTCTACGATTACCTTTGATATTCAACTGGATGAAGGTCAACCTGACATTAACTTCTTGGCAGGTCAATACGTCAATGTCGGCATTCCGGGGACTGAAGAAACTCGTTCGTATTCGTTTAGTTCAAAGCCGGGCAATCGTTTAACAGGCTTCGTGGTTCGTAATGTCCCTGAAGGCAAAATGAGTACTTTCCTGAGTGCCGATGCGAAAGCCGGCGACAAAATGACCTTCAAAGGACCTTTTGGTAGTTTTTATCTGCGTAATGTTGTCCGCCCTGTGGTCATGCTTGCAGGTGGTACAGGTATTGCGCCGTTTATGTCCATGTTACAAGTGCTTGAAGAAAAAGGTTCTGAACAACCTGTTCGTCTTGTATTTGGCGTAACCAATGACTTTGACATCGTAGCAAAAGACAAGCTCGATGAATTACAAAGCAAACTCCCGTGGTTCGAATACCGTACTGTGGTCGCTCACCCTGAGTCACAGCATGAACGTAAAGGCTATGTGACCAGTCATGTTGAAAAAGATTGGTTAAACAATGGCGATGTGGATATTTACCTCTGTGGTCCTGTACCGATGGTCGAAGCGGTACGTGGCTGGTTAGATACCGAAGGCGTTAAACCTGCAAACTTTTTGTTTGAAAAATTCTCAGCGAATTAAGGGAGAATAGTTTAATGTCAGAACAAGCCAGATTTAACAATAAAGTTGTCATCGTTACC
Source organism: Acinetobacter sp. YH12129 (assembly GCF_013418685.1). NCBI lineage: Bacteria > Pseudomonadati > Pseudomonadota > Gammaproteobacteria > Moraxellales > Moraxellaceae > Acinetobacter > Acinetobacter sp. YH12129. Next base: position 5,439 of record NZ_VPBP01000030.1, on the reverse strand, counting down.
GGTGCCGCTCAAGGTATCGGTCGTGGAGTAGCACTACAAGTGGCTCGAGAAGGCGCTCAAGTGGTATTGGCAGATCTCTCAGATTTTGTTGAAGAGACGCTGAACGATATTCAAGCCCACAATGGCGATGCCATTATTGTTAAAGCCAATCTTGAAACATTTGCAGGCGCCCAAGAAGTTGCTGCCCAAGCCATTGAAAAATATGGTCGAATTGATATCTTAATCAATAACGTTGGCGGTGCGATTTGGATGAAGCCCTTCCAAGAGTTTTCAGAAGAAGAAATCATTAAGGAAGTTAATCGTTCATTATTTCCAACTATGTGGTGCTGCCGAGCCGTGTTACCTGAAATGATTCAAAATCAGCAAGGGACAATTGTAAATGTATCTTCTATTGCAACCCGTGGTATTAACCGTGTGCCATATTCAGCGTCAAAAGGTGGGGTAAATGGCTTAACCTCTGCACTCGCTTTTGAACATGCCAAAGATGGTATTCGAGTCAATGCCGTAGCTACAGGTGGTACAGAAGCGCCACCACGAAAAGTACCTAGAAACGCCAACCCATTGTCAGATCATGAAAAACAATGGATGCAAGACGTGGTCGATCAAACCATTGACCGTACATTCTTAGGACGCTATGGCACAATTCAGGAACAAGTGAATGCCATCTTATTTTTGGCATCCGATGATTCATCTTATATGACAGGAACAGTCGTCCCTGTTGGTGGTGGAGATCAAGGTTAAACGCTATACCGTCATTGGTTTAATTCAACAGGCTCATTGACATAGTCGCATGGAGGCAAAAGCGATGGCACCCCTGTTAAAAACATTAAAAGAAGATTGGTCGATCTCAGCGACGGTTGCAGGATTTTTAGCCGTGCTGATTTCATATTCAGGCCCACTGATTATTTTTTTCCAAGCCGCACAAAAAGCTCAAGTTTCCCCAGCCATGATGATTTCATGGATTTGGGGGATTTCTATTGGTGCTGCGCTGGCGGGTATTTATCTCTCTATTAAATATAAAACCCCGGTGATTACCGCGTGGTCAGCGCCCGGTACAGCCCTTTTAGTCACCCTATTTCCGAATATTTCACTGAATGAAGCCATAGCAGCTTATATCACGTCTGCTATCGTTATATTTTTGATTGGAATCACCGGCTATTTTGACAAACTCCTAAAATGGATTCCTCAAGATGTCGCTGCGGGAATGATGGCAGGTATTTTATTTCAGTTTGGGCTTGGACTGTTCACTGCTACAGATAGTATGCCGATCATTGTCTTTGGCATGTTATTGGTCTTTCTGATTTCTAAAAGACTATCGCCACGCTACGCGATGATTTGGGTCTTACTGACTGGTGTCATCCTGAGTTTTACATTAGGAAAAATTAATCCTGTTGATGTGAATTTTCAACTCGCTATACCGCAGTTTATTGCCCCAATTTGGACTTGGAACTCGACTTTAAATTTGGCGATTCCCTTAATCTTAGTCAGTCTGAGTGGTCAATTTCTTCCGGGGATGGCGATCATGAAACTCAGTGGATATGACACGCCAGCTAAGCCCATTATTACAGCGACCAGTATTGCCTCGCTCGTTGTCGCATGTGTCGGAGGCATTACTATTGTTTTAGCGTCTATCACCGCAGCCATGTGTATGGGCAAAGATGCACATGAACTAAAAGAAAAACGTTATATAGCCGGTATTGCCAATGGTATTTTTTATATTTTAGGCGGCTTATTTGCAGGCAGCATTGTCATGTTATTTAGCCTATTACCTAAAGAGTTGGTCGCTGCACTTGCAGGTCTAGCGTTATTAGGTGCGATTGGAACAAACATGTCCGTTGCAATGAAAAATGAGGCCAACCGTGATGCGGCGCTAATCACTTTTTTAGCGACAGCCTCAGGTATGCATTTTTTAGGGCTAAGCTCAGTATTTTGGGGGATTTGTATCGGTGTCGCTGCACATGTCATTTTGACCAAACGAGTAGCCACACAAGCGCCGATGACAACGGCTCAAGATTCTAAAAGTTCATAATATTCAAAAGCATTACTACTACAAAGAAGATGGGAAAATTACATCTTCTTTGTTTAATCGAAAACTCAATTTTTTGATTTTCTTGTCATTTAAACTTAAAAATTCAATATTCGAAATTAAGAGCTCTATAGGATAAAAAAGGGATCATGTTGCATCATCCCTTTTTTACTTATCTTTGAATTATTTACGTTTTTTCTTACCACTAAGTAGATCTATGGCTTGGGCATAACGTGTAGGTGCAATTCGCTGAATTAAATCAATAATTTTGGCATCATTACCAATTAAAACTCGACGTTTATTCTGCTTTACCGCATCTAAAATGACTTTTGCTGCGACTTCAGGCGGTGTTTTTAGCACTTTATTAAATGCTTTGGTTGCCCTATCTGGGTTCATCCCTAACGCACGAATACTGTCACTCATACGCGCGCTATTTGCAATATTGGTTCGAATCCCACCCGGATGCACGCAAGTTGCGCTGACTCCAGCATTTTCCAAGTCTAATTCTTGGCGTAAAGATTCAGTAAAACCTCGTACCGCAAACTTCGTTGCATTATAGGCACTTTGAGTCGGTTGAGCCGTCAAACCAAATAAGCTGGAAATATTAACTATATGTCCATCGCCACTTTGTTTTAAATACGGTAAAAATGCTTTTGTCCCATATACCACGCCCCAGAAATTAATATTCATAATCCACTCAATTTCATCATAATGCATACCTTCTACAGTACTGGCTAACGCGACACCTGCATTATTAAAGATCAAATTGATCTGGCCAAATTCAGCTTGGGTTGCAGCCGCCCATTGCTCGACAGCGGCACGATCAGATACATCTAACTGGGTCTGAGTTATTTTCACACCGGTGTGCTTAATCATTTCAGCCGTTTGTGCAAGGCCGTCGAGGTTGCGATCACTTAATGCTAGATGCGCACCTGATTGAGCCAGTTGAATGGCTAATTGCTGTCCAATACCTGAACCTGCTCCAGTAATGGCTGCGACTTTGTTGTTAAAATTTTTCATCGTTATTCCTATACACACTTAATCTCGTTCAGTGAACAAGCTGCATTTTCATATTATTCATAACACAAGCTTAACGAGAACTGATCTATGAATGAAATGATTTTATTTAATTGTAAAATATGAATGCTATACATAGCTCTTTAGCGTTATTGCTTCAAATCAAATTAATGTAATTCAACATGATTAGAGCAAAAATTGAAAACTTAAATGAGCCTTTTAGCTCCGGCTTTTTTTGGGATTGTAGCTCTAAATTTTTCAGCTCAAACAGCGTTTGATATTTATAAAAGTGATACAAATCCCAAATGTTATAAACAAAGCTCAACATTTATTCTATTTTTCTACACGATCCAGATTCTACATATTCAAAATCAGTATATAAAATCCACAATATATACTTATTTTTTTGTGAATATAGCCCTTGAAGACAACAAGGCTGATGCTTTGTAATTTTCCAAGTCTTGTGTATCCACCCTTTGGAAGATCAGGGATGCACATCTCTTACTATGTTCAATAGAGGTTCTAAAATGATAAAAACAACTCTTAGCCTAATCGGTTTGTCACTGGTGTCTAGCTTAGCTTTGGCTGCTGATCCATTGCATGGTACTAAATGGAAAACCATCGATGACCAAACCAAAAAACCTTTATCTGTAGTTCAATTTAATGAAACATCAAAGGGCGTTTTATCTGCAAAAATCGTGGATGTACTCACCCCGGGTGAAGCAGAAAACTGCCAAAAATGTGTAGGTAAATTCCACAATAAACCACTACTCGGTGTGCAAATCGTGAATGGTTTGAAAAATACCGGTAAAAATACCTATGACGGCGGTAAAATTACTGACCCGAAAAATGGTAAAACCTATAGTTTCAATGCCAAAATGTCGAATGACGGCAAGACCTTGAATGGTCGTGGCTATATTGGTGTATCTGCGCTTGGACGCAGCCAAACATGGATACGTGTAAACTAATCCTTTATGTACAAAGTCAAAAGCGGCTCGATTGAGTCGCTTTTTTTGTATGAAAACCAAGAATGAAATTATTCGAAAATAAAAATTAAACGGTATAACGTTTGCTTAGCCCCCATTCGGCTAATATTCGACGATAGGTTGTCGATGAGCGATCTGCTTCGAAATGCGCCTCCATACTGATATCCAGTGGCAATTCCTCAGGTTTTTGACTTTCCACCATGTCCTGATCTTCAGCAAAAATTTGTGCATTAAAATCATAGACCGCTTGTAAATCGCCTGTGGTATCAAAATTTCGAGTTAAAGGCACAAATAAACGGGTTTTATTATGCGATACAGGACAACAGGCATTTAATATTTTCAATACCCCATTTTCAGGAAAATCGATGGTTAAAATTGCAGAAAATGGCGGATAGACATCAAACGTTCTTTTCCATAAAAAGTCTTCTGGCGCTAAATGTTGTAAGCCATGCGGATAATTACTCACATCACTGAGATATTCTGTATGTAGTCCATAGTCCGTACGTACTGTCGAATATTTTTGCACTTTAGGGTTTTCACGATCTGCAAAGCTCTCATGATGCACCCATGCGAAATGTGCAACATCAATAAAACCTTCGAGCTGACGCCCACTTGAACCATCAATATCTACATAAGGTGGCAATATAGATTGGTGCTGCTCTGTATCCCACGTGTCTAAATCTGGAAAATTGGCCGTAGATTCATCGCGGTTAAATAAACTGGTCCACACCAATCCATATTTCAATACGACTGGAAATTTAGTTAATGAAAAACGCTCTGAAATTTGTGTCAGCTCAGGCTGTGCAGGAATTTTTACACACTTTCCTGCACCGTTATAATGTAGACCATGATATGGACAAATAATATCTTCACCCTTGACCCAGCCTTTGGTTAATGGCACCCCACGATGTGGACAGATATCACGAACCAAATGAATTTTTCCACTTTCAGTTTGATACAACGCCATTTTTACATCGAGTAATTGCACTTGTTGCGGTTCAATCGAAACATCTTCTACACATGCAACGGGATACCAATGCTGCGCCAAAATATTCCAGTCGTTAGCATCAAATGTACTGCACTGAGGTTGGGTAAATAAATTGAGTACTGGAATGGCATTCATAGTTCATCTCGACAATTGCAATATTTCTTTCGCATTTAGCGCTATTTAAATTTTGCTAAATCCTTATTTTCTAAGTCGAAATTAAATTCTAAACACATTTCTGTCTATTAGAATGATTTGCATAGATTGTTCTGTTTTTTAGAACATTAAGCATTGAACCGGCTTTGTTGCATAAAGGCTTTAAAGATAGAGTTTCCCTAAGTAACTCAAATTTAAGTGACAACTTGGGTATGAGGGCGACCTAATTCTGTGAATTTGTTCAAAACTGCTACACGTGCATGAATCTC
>NZ_VPBP01000029.1:0-35910 GCF_013418685.1 Acinetobacter sp. YH12129 | reverse complement strand
TTGTGCTGGCGACAATAGCAAGAGTGAACCACCTGATCCCTTCCCGAACTCAGAAGTGAAACCTCTTAGCGCTGATGGTAGTGTGGGGTTACCCATGTGAGAGTAAGTCATCGCCAGCTCATTATTCAAAACACCCCCTGATATCTCAGGGGGTGTTTTTTTATGCAAGGAGAAAAAAGGAAAAAGGGAAAAGGAGAAAAATATAGATAAATTGATGCTTGAATCATCTAAACATGGGTGATTATTAGACAATCAATGCATTCAAAAAATCATCAATTTAAGGAATTCTCAGCTTTAAATGCCGTAAAACCTGAATGTAAGTAAGCCAAAACAACCGTTTAAATGCCTAATTATCGACTTAAGTGATGGCTGATGACTTATGATTTCGAAATCTACGACTTAGATCGTAGAACTGCGATTTTTTTCTATAAAATTTGAGTTTTATTCTGACAATTTTCATATCAAATAATCTATCGTCTGATTGTGATTTAGCTTCTAATAACGCATTGATAATTAATCATTATTAAAACTAGACCCGCAGTTCATCGACTTTTGTATGTATAAATATTTCAAAAATATTCGAGTTTTTATGACATTTTATTCCCAAACAACATGGATATATCTGAAAGGTATGGATCTATACCTTTGTAATTTTGGACAATTTACATTGAAAAACGGCATTGTAGCGAAAAATAAAACTCACAATTGGAGGTGAGGTTCAATGTCTGCAAGCACAATGAATGTGAATAGCGTTGTCGATAACGCTAAGTTCACAAAATCGCATTTCAGCATCATGATGTGGTGTCTAATTCTTATTTTATTTGATGGTTATGACTTAGCGATCAATGGTGTTGCGCTGCCTTTATTGATGAAAGATTGGGGATTAACAGCTGTTCAGGCAGGCATGCTTGCGAGTACAGCACTTGCAGGGATGATGTTTGGTGCCATGATGTTTGGTACTTTGGCTGATAAGATTGGCCGTAAGAAAGTCATCATGATCTGTGTATTTTTATTCAGTACATTCACATTTCTAGGCGGTTTTGCATCAAATCCTACTGAATTTGGTGCTTTACGTTTTATTGCTGGACTTGGCATTGGTGGGGTATTACCGAACCTTGTGGCATTGACATCTGAATATGCACCTAAGCATCTACGCAGTACTTTAGTGACCACTATGTTCAGTGGTTATGCAATGGGTGGCATCATGGCGGCTCTCTTTGGTTCATGGTTTACTGCGGATTATGGCTGGCAAATCATGTTCTTCATTGCGGGTATTCCACTGTTACTGTTGCCATTTGCTTGGAAATTTTTACCTGAATCGCTCACATTTTTGGTGAAGGTGAATCGTCATGATGAAGCACGTCGTATGATTCAAACCATTGCACCTGAACAAACCGTGACTGCAAATACTCAACTGGAACTGACTGAAGTTGCGGTTCCGGGTGGAACATCTGTTAAAGCGTTGTATAAGCAAGGTCGTGGCGTAAGTACGATGTTGTTTTGGCTGTGTTTCTTTATGTGTCTATTAACGCTTTATGCATTAGGCAGTTGGTTACCAAAACTAATGATGGCCGCAGGTTATTCATTAGGTAGCAGTTTGACCTTCCTATTGGCGATGAATATTGGTGCCGTAATTGGTACGATTGGCGGCGGTATTTTAGCGGACAAATTCCACTTAAAACCGGTGATCATTACATTATGTCTCGCAGGTGCTGTGGCACTATCTTTACTCGGCTTTAATTCACCACAGCCTGTGATCTATCTTTTGGTTGCTGTCGCAGGTGCATCGGCAATTGGTTCGCAAATCTTGCTGTATAGCTATGTTGCACAGTACTATCCGTTGTCTGTACGTTCGACAGGTATTGGATGGGCATCTGCAGTCGGTCGTACAGGTGCGATTGTTGGCCCTATTCTGATAGGCTATTTATTATCACAAGAATTGCCACATCAAATTAATTTTATGGCTGTGGGAATTCCAGTAGTCATCGCAGCGATTGCAGTGTTCTTTATTCGCAAAGCGCAAACGGATGAAGAGGTTGCCGCTTTAGAAAATGTGAATAAGACTTCAGTGAAAACACAGCGTTCGTATAGCTAAAACATAGATTTAAAAAGCCCGTCATTTGATGGGCTTTTTTTATGTTGTACTCATAATTCTTATCATTGAATTTAGGTTGAATGATTTATTAAAAAATTGATAAATAATGAGATTTAATATTTTAAATAGCTTTTCTAATTTAATTTCATCGTTATATAGAGACTCGATCATACGGTTTTCAGTGCAAGCAGAGATCTGAAAATAGGGGATGAAGTTCAGGGCGTATAAGTAATCAAGTTTGAGGCTTGTGGTTCATTTTGTTACTTAAATATAGTGAACTCTGTGCTCAGTCAGCGCATGATAGAGGGCATAGATTTATTCACATTTATCAATAATGTCTCAAGATCATGGAAATATCGTCATGTCCAAAGCCGTACAAGATATAAAAGACTATCCGCTCTATGTTGCAGGTAAAGCATTGACTACCGATCAGTGGTTAGAAGTGAATCAAAAATATACCCAAGACGTATATGCACGCGTTGCACTCGCAGATGCTGCAACCATTGAAAAAGCCATTGATTCAGCGGTTAAATCTAGCGCTGCAATGGCGGCATTGGAACCTTTTCAAAAACAAAAAATCTTACTGCACTGTGTTAAACGTTTTAATGAAATGCGTGCAGAATTGACTGAAATTTTAATTGCGGAAGGTGGAAAACCGTGTAAAGCCGCAGCTGCTGAAGTTGAACGTTTAATTAATACCTTTCAAATTGCTGCCGATGCTGTCACACAGATGGATGATGGTCGCATGATCCCATTGGCGGTTACTGCAGCGGCATCTGGCTATCAAGGCATGGTCAAACATGTGCCGATAGGCCCTGTATCCTTGATCAGCCCGTTTAATTTTCCGATCAATCTGACTGCGCATAAAATTGCACCTGCCATTGCCGCAGGCTGTCCATTTGTTTTGAAGCCTGCAAGTTTGACGCCTATTTCAGCTTTAAAAATTGCGGAAGTTTTGGCAGAAACGGATTTACCTAAAGGTGCTTTTTCAGTTTTACCTTGTCCACGTGAACATGCAGATGTCTTGGTAACAGATGACCGATTTAAACTGCTCAGCTTTACCGGTTCCGATGTTGTCGGCTGGGATATGAAAGCGCGTGCGGGGCGTAAAAAAGTGACTTTGGAACTCGGTGGCAACGCTGCTGTATTGGTTGAGCCTGATACTGAAATTTCAGCGGCATTTATTGAACGCTTAGTCGGTGGGGCGTATAACCATGCAGGGCAGGTGTGTATTAGTGTTCAACGCATCTTGGTGCATGCCGATATCTATGCCGATGTGAAGAAAAAACTCGTGGCGAGAATGAAGCAGCTTAAAGCGGATGATCCACAGTTGGAAAGCACCATGGTCGGTCCAATGATTAAGGAAGCAGAAGCAACACGCGTGCATAAATGGGTCGATAAAGCAGTCAAAAAAGGAGCTAAAGCTTTGGTTCGTGGTGAACATCAGGGGGCTTTGCTCGATCCAATTTTATTAGAAAATGTCGATGAATCACTGGAAGTGTATAAAGATGAAATCTTTGGTCCTGTAGCGATTCTAGAAAAATACAAAAATTTTGAAAAAGGCATCGCCAAAATTAATAGCAGCCGTTTTGGTTTACAAGCGGGCGTCTATACGCAAAATTTGAATAAAATGTTGTATGCGTGGAATCACTTAGATGTCGGTGGAGTGATTATTAATGACATTCCATCTTTCCGTGTTGATAACATGCCATATGGTGGCGTAAAAGATTCTGGCTTAGGTCGTGAAGGGATTCAGTCTGCCATTCGAGATATGCAAGAAGAACGCGTATTGGCGATAAAACTGTAGCAGTTTAAACTTAGGCTTGGTTCAGTATGGATCTGTTCGAAGCCCAGTTTTTGAATCATTTCAAAAAATCTAAAGTGAATAAGAAAAATGAAACGAATTTTATTATTGGTCAGTTTGATGACCGTGAATATGGCTGTCTTTGCCTTTAACGCCACTCAAATGGTGACGGATGCACGCAGTCAAATTGGGAAAACCTTATATTATGATCCTGCGTATACTGCACTGCGTTATCCAATGGGAGATGTCCCTTTAATCAAGGGTGTTTGTACCGACGTGGTAATTCGTGCATTACGACAGCAAGGGATTGATTTACAACAAACCATTCATGAAGATATGAAAGCCAATTTTAAGCAGTATCCACAAAAATGGGGCTTAAAAAGTACTGATAAAAATATTGATCATCGGCGTGTTCCCAATATTCAAACCTGGATGCAACGCCAGGGCTATGTAGTCAAAGATAAGCAGTATTTGGCAGGTGATATTGTCACTTGGGACTTAGGGCGTGGTTTAGTGCATATCGGTGTGGTTTCAGATCGTAAAATGAAAGGTAGCGGGGTTCCGCTGATCATCCATAATATAGGAGAGGGCACACAGGAAGAAGATCTTTTGCATGCCTATCAAATTACCGGACATTATCGAGTGAAATAACTTTAAAAATTTAATTGGAAATAAAATATTCCTAAAAGTTATATTATTAATAACTTAAATTGTATGAAAAATAAGCTGATTAAATGAACATTTAAGCCTAAACACATTATAAAAATGGAATATTTGCCGTAGAAATTACAGAAAAACTTAAAAAAAGTGAGTATTGTTAATTCATACAAAGGGAAAGTTATTTGTGGTGTTTTTAACCAAAATGCGCATGTGATTTTTCTGTTTGCAATTTGGTATAGACGCTCACAAGGTATCTCACCAGATCAAACACCCAGAATTTTATTTTTATGGTTCTTTTTTTGCTCGCGATATAACCATAACAAGCAGCAGTTAAAGATGCCTGAGGTTTAGGTGTTCTATGTCAGATAATCGTGAAAACTGGTCGGCACGATCAGGATTTATCATTGCCGCTATTGGTTCCGCTGTAGGTTTGGGAAACATTTGGCGTTTCCCTTACGTGGCGTATGAAAATGGTGGCGGTGCATTTTTAATTCCCTATTTAATTGCAATTTTTGCAGCGGGTTTGCCTTTATTGTTCTTAGATTATGCAGTGGGGCATAAATTCCGAAAAGCACCGCCAACTGCATATAAAAAACTTATGAACAGTGAGGCATTAGGCTGGTGGCAAGTGATGGTGACACTCATCATCGGGATCTACTATGCCAGCGTATTGTCATGGGCCGGTAGTTACATGTATTACGCCATTGGACAACAATGGGGCTCAGATACGGAAAGCTTTTTCTTTAAAACCTATCTACAAAATGGTGATGGCTTAACATTTGGTTTTGTTCCGACTTTATTTGTTGGTTTAGTCATTGTTTGGGCTGTGGTGATGTTCATTCTCTATGGCGGTGTACGTCGTGGTGTAGAACTTGCCAATAAAATTTTTATGCCGTTATTGATCGTGTTATTTAGCATTTTAGTCATTCAAGCATTGCGTCTACCGGGTGCGGCAGAAGGCTTAAATGCATTCTTTACGCCAAACTGGGATGCGATGACTGACTATAAAGTATGGTTAGCAGCCTTTGGTCATATCTTCTTCTCGTTATCGATTGGTTTCGGGATCATGTTGACCTATGCGTCTTACTTAAAAGCAAAAACCAACTTAACCGGTTCAGGTGTAGTCGTTGCATTAGCCAACTCATCATTTGAAATCTTAGCGGGTATTGGCGTCTTTGCAGCACTTGGTTTCATGGCACAAAGTTCAGGTGTACCTGTAAAAGAAGTAGTATCTGGTGGTATTGGTTTAGCCTTTATTGCCTTCCCGAAAATCATTTCGAGTATGGGGGCAGGCGGTGATTTGTTTGGCTTCTTGTTCTTTGCTTCGTTGGTGGTTGCAGGGATTACCTCTATGGTGAGTATCTTGCAAGTGCCAATTGCAGCGTTTCAAGACAAATTGGGTTGGTCAAAAAATAAAGCTGTAACGATTGTTGCGGGCGGTTCAGCAATCGTATCTACACTTTTATTCTCTACACAAAGTGCCATTACTTTTGTTGATATCATTGACTACTTTGCCAATAACATTGGGATCGTGGGTGGTGGTTTACTCTCTATTATTTTGGTGTCGTGGTTCCATCGTCCATTGATGAAACAATTACAAGAGCATGCAAATCAATACTCAAGTATCAAGTTGGGTCAAGGTTGGAATTTCTTATTGACCGTGATCACCCCAATTTCATTATTGGTTGCACTTGTATTGACGATTAAGGCTGTCGCAACTGAAGGTTATGGCGGTTATCCTGCAACGACACTTTGGTTGGTGGGTGGTTCGGTATTGGCCTTCTTTGTATTGGGTTCTGTTCTATTAAGCTTGTGTAAAGACAAAGGTCCAGAGGAGAATTAATATGAATACATCTGCAATGATCATGATGATTTTATCAATTGTTTTGCTATGGGGTGGTTTACTTTTAGCGACGATTCATTTGGTGAAAAATCCTGACGAAGCTGAAGATTAAATTTAGAATGACGAAAAAAATGCCCGATGAAATCATCGGGCATTTTTTATGATTGTTTACATCTAAAAAGGTGTTTATTGATTTAGGCCGTTTTTACTATACGGCAATAATAGAAGCCATCGCCATAACCCACTTTCGGGAAAAGTTGACGACCATGGATTTGTTCAACTCCCCAATCTGCTTCAATTTTAATTTCTTGGGCATCGGCATGATTGGCAAAGAACTCAACCATTTGCTGTTCATTTTCAGCTTTTAAAATCGAGCAAGTGATGTAAAGCAGCGTACCGCCAACTTTAAGTTGCTTCCACATGTTTTCCAAAATTTGCTTTTGTAATACTACTGTTTTCGCAATGTCGCCCGATTGACGTAGTAAACGAATGTCAGGATGACGACGCATTACACCGACAGCAGTACATGGCGCATCGAGCACGATACAATCAGCAAGCTCAGGAACAGTGTAAGTGATGGCATCGGCAGTTTGGATTTCGACATGTTTACCATCGAGAACCAAACGATCAAGGTTTTCAACTACACGTTTCAGGCGCTTTTCATCTTGGTCGAGTGCGATGAGTTTCTTCGGTTGGAAGGTCTCTAAAATGTGTGCAGTTTTACCACCGGGCGCAGCACAAGCATCAATCACAAATTTACCATCGAGATTTGGTAAGAGTGTTGCACACAGCTGAGCATGTTCATCCTGTACCGAAAAACCACCTGCTTCAAAGCCCGGCAAACTTGGAATATGTAGACTTTCATCCATCACAATACCGACATTAGAGAGTTCACAACGATGTGCATCGATGCCTTCATCTTCCAGAATATCAAGGTATTCATCACGGCTCACTTGGCGTGTATTGACACGTAAAGTCAGTGGCGCAATTTGTTTAAGCTCATAGCTGAGCTCGTCAAATTGTTCACCCCAGTCTTTTTTCAGACGTTTGGTTAACCAACTTGGTAAATTGGTGGCTTGTTCAAGTACGTCGTAGAACTGTTCTGTTTCACGTGTTGCACGGCGCAAAATTGCGTTGATTAAGCCACTTAGACTTCCCATACCCAATTGTTTTGCAGCTTCCACCGTTTCAGAAATTGCAGCGTGAGCCGCGACACGGGTACACAACAATTGATACAAACCAAGGTATAAACAGGTTTCAACCACTTGGTTATCTACAGGTTTAGACAGTAATGGTAAAGTCAGTTGTTTCAATGCGTACCATTGACGTAAACAACCAAGCACCAATTCATGGAATAACGCACGGTCTTTATCTGACACGATATTCATTTGCTGCGCGAGTACCGATTGCAGCGATTGACCATTTTGGACAGCCAATAACGTCTTCACTACCTGAGCACGTAAATTAAGGTCTCGGGTCGAGGCGTTGGGAGATTGCTTCATTATAAAATTTGTCCAATAGTCAATTTTTGGGTTTGTAAAATTTGTACAGGGTTGAGTGGTTTAGCACCCGGCCATTGCAAAGAAGTCAAAATAATCACGCTGCCATTGGCACAGGCAACGTGTATGCCTTTTTTATCGATGGCAATGATTTCACCTGCTTGAGCATTCGGTGCAGACGCAGCAGAAAGTTCAGAATGCCAAACGCGTAAATTGTTTTGTTCATCTAACTGAATAAATGCTACCGGCCACGGATTAAAGGCACGGATGTTGCGATCGATTTGTACGGCATCGATGGACCAATCAATTTTTGCTTCAGCTTTTGATAGCTTATGTGCATAAACTGTTAATGCTTCGTCTTGAACTTCACGGCTGTCTAAATATTGCTGCAATGTTTGTTCAGTGTCTAAAACGGCAGCAATTGCAGTTGCACCTTGCTCTGCAAGTTTGTCATGCAAAGTTGCAGAGGTATCCGTTGCTTCAATCGGGCAGATGGTTTTATACATCATGTCGCCAGTATCTAGTCCGGCTGCCATTTTCATAATGGTGACACCTGTTTCAATATCACCTGTTGCGATGGCACGTTGAATCGGTGCTGCACCGCGCCAACGTGGCAGCAATGAACCATGAATATTCAGGCAACCATATTTCGGGGTATCTAGCACGACTTGCGGCAAGATCAAACCATAGGCTGCAACCACCATAACATCGGCATTTAAAGCGGCTAATTCAGCTTGTGCGGCTAAACCTTCTTCAGTCGATGATTTGAAATGAAGGGGTTGGTAAACAGGAATATGGTGCTCTAAAGCCAATTGCTTTACGGCAGAAGCTGTGAGTTTTTGTCCACGTCCAGCTTTGCGGTCAGGTTGAGTGTATACCGCAACAATTTCATGTTGTGTGTTGAGCAAAGCAGCTAGTGCTGTTGCGGCAAATTCTGGCGTACCGGCAAAGATGATTTTCAAAATGAATGAACCGAATCTGTGTTGAATATGTGGATTATAGCAAATGATTAATGCGTAATTTAGAACATTAGAAATTGATTTTTGCAACTTTGAAGCTGTCCAAGCTCAATGATTTCATAACCCAAAATCGCAAATTTGCAATTTTTAAATAAATTATATTTATATAAAATTTAAAAATTATTCATGAAAGTTTTGTATTGTGCAGCCTTTGATGGCGGTATAGTAGATTTCAGTTAAAAGATTTTTGTCGTCAAATCACTCGGTTTTATTTATAGACCCATCTGCCCAAATCTCAGCTTAAAAAGCCATCTTTAAAAACAATGGCTTGGTGTATGATAGGTTTAAAATTCGACTGATTTTACATCATTGTCAGTATGATTTAGCCAGAGTGAATCTGCAGGGTTCATTTCAAGCTCAAACTTTGTTGGAAATATAAAATGCCTGACTATCGTTCAAAAACATCGACACACGGAAGAAATATGGCGGGTGCGCGCGGCTTATGGCGTGCAACTGGTATGAAAGATGAAGACTTCGGTAAACCAATTATTGCCGTCGTGAACTCATTTACTCAATTTGTACCGGGTCACGTTCATCTTAAAGACCTTGGTCAACTCGTGGCGCGTCAAATTGAGCAAGCAGGCGGTGTAGCCAAAGAGTTCAATACCATTGCGGTTGATGACGGTATTGCGATGGGTCATGACGGTATGCTGTATTCATTGCCTTCACGTGACTTGATTGCAGACTCTGTTGAATACATGGTGAGCGCACACTGTGCCGATGCCATGGTATGTATTTCCAACTGTGACAAAATTACTCCAGGGATGTTGATGGCGGCAATGCGTTTGAACATTCCAGTGGTATTTGTCTCTGGTGGTCCAATGGAAGCGGGTAAAGTTAAAATCCGTGGTAACGACAAAGCCATCGACTTAATTGATGCCATGATTGTGGCTGCAGATGACAACTATACCGATGAAGAAGTAGCAGAATACGAACGCTCTGCATGCCCAACTTGTGGTTCATGCTCAGGTATGTTCACCGCAAACTCAATGAACTGCTTAACAGAAGCATTGGGCCTGTCTTTACCGGGTAACGGTTCTACACTGGCAACACATGCAAACCGTAAAAAATTATTCGAACGCGCAGGCTCTTTAATTGTTGAATTGGCTAAACGTCATTATGAACAAGATGATTACAGCGTATTGCCACGTGAAATGGTGACCAAAGCCTCGTATGAAAATGCCATGACTTTAGACATCGCGATGGGTGGTTCAACCAATACCGTTCTACACTTGTTGGCGGCTGCCAATGAAGCGGGTGTTGATTTCACGATGGATGACATTGACCGTTTATCTCGCAAAGTGCCTGTTCTATGTAAAGTTGCACCTGCGAAAAACGACGTACATATGGAAGATGTACACCGTGCTGGCGGTATCATGTCCATTCTCGGTGAATTAGACCGTGCAGGCTTATTGGACACATCTGTAGGTACTGTTCACGAAGCAAGCTTAAAAGATGCTTTAGATAAATGGGACATTATCCGTACTGAAAATGAAGACGTTTACCAATTCTTCCGTTCAGCGCCGGGCGGTGTACCAACGCAAACTGCATTCTCACAAGATCGATATTACCAACGACTAGATGGTGACCGTGAAAATGGCGTGATCCGTAATGCTGAACATGCGTTCTCGAAAGACGGTGGCTTAGCTGTGCTTTACGGCAACATTGCGCTCGATGGTTGTATCGTAAAAACTGCGGGTGTAGATGATTCAATCTTGAAATTCAACGGTACTGCACGTGTGTTTGAAAGCCAAGATTCAGCAGTAGAGGCGATCTTGGGCAATGAAATCAAAGCCGGTGATGTGGTTGTGATTCGCTATGAAGGCCCACGTGGTGGTCCGGGTATGCAAGAAATGTTGTACCCAACCAGCTACTTAAAATCGAAAGGTCTAGGCAAAGAATGTGCATTATTGACTGACGGTCGTTTCTCGGGCGGTTCGTCAGGCCTGTCTATTGGTCACGTTTCACCTGAAGCAGCAGAAGGTGGTGCAATTGGTTTGGTGGAAGATGGCGATTTAATCGAAATTGATATTCCAAACCGTACCATCAACCTTGCTGTTGATGAAGCAACCATGGCCGCTCGCCGTGCAGCGCAAGAAGCCAAAGGTTGGCATCCAGTTGAAGAGCGTCCACGCAAAATTTCGAAAGCATTGAAAGCGTATGCAATGCATACCACGAGTGCGGCGAAAGGCGCAGTACGTGAAATCTAAGCTTTAGATTTCTAAATAGAAAAGCACTCCTAATGGGGTGCTTTTTTATGCAAGTAATATTTTATAAATCCCCAACTTTTGCTATGGAGAGGTGCGACAGGAAGTCGAACGTTTGCTAGTATAGCAGGGATGCTATATCGGGCAGATAAAGGCTTTTGTTTACTTTTGGCCTGTCAAAAGTAAGGAGTGCCTACGAGATAGTATTAGAGTTTTATTCTTTAATATGAGGCTGTATGGGAAAGAATCTAAAACCTAAACTCATACTTGCTGCGGTGATTTTTTTATTTTGATTTTCACTAAATTGAATATTGTGGAAGCTTATTTTTATAGTCTTTAAATTTAAAAAAATGACACAACGGAGTCTTATCTTTTTAAAGCAAATTTTAGGAGCTCTTATGTTACTTTTGTTTTGGCAAAAGTAACCAAAACCATTTGTCATCCGCAAAACCTGTCCACTTAAGATTCAAAAAATATTTTTTGCAAAAACAGTTTCTTTAAAAGACCACGCAGGTTGCGGATGACATTTCCGCGTATCAGGTATTAGATAAAATTGAACGCATCATAAATCATTACTTTAGTCATTTTATGTGCTTTATTTTCGAGATAATGGACGTTCCCTCTCCTTTTAGAGGAGAGGGCTAGGGAGAGGATTCATACGCAATTCTTCTTTTCTTCAAATCTTCTCATACGTCTTATATGGCTTTGCCATGTGATTGAAAAGTGTTGAATACATTAAAATCTCTTTTGTTGAGATGTAATTTCTTTTACATACCGAGCGCTTTCTATACAATAAATTTAAAAGAATCTGCCAAAACTGAGGCACAAAATCAGCGATCGCCAAGGAAGAACAATGAGTAAAAATAATATCCGCGAACATTCAGCACCTGTTTATGACGGCATAGAAAATGCGCCTGCACGTTCCATGATGCGTGCCACAGGCTTCCAAGATGCTGACTTTAAGCGCCCATTTATAGGCATCGCCTCGACTTGGGCCAATGTCACGCCGTGTAATATGCATATTGATGGCTTGGCGCGTGAAGCTGAAAGCGGGGTGAATGCCGCAGGCGGTAAAGGCATTATTTTTAATACTATTACGATTTCTGACGGCATTTCCAATGGTACTGAAGGTATGAAGTATTCACTGCTGTCGCGGGAAATCATTGCCGACTCTATTGAAGCTGTGGTGGGCTGTCAGGCCTATGATGGCGTAATTGCCATAGGCGGCTGCGACAAGAACATGCCGGGCTGTATCATGGGTTTGGCGCGTTTAAACCGTCCGGGTCTGTTTATTTATGGTGGCACCATTAAACCCGGAGCAGGTCATACCGACATGATCTCGGTATTTGAAGCAGTGGGTCAGCATGCCAAAGGCGAAATCAATGAAATTCAAGTGAAGCAGATTGAAGAAGTCGCGCTGCCGGGGCCGGGTTCGTGCGGCGGTATGTATACGGCCAATTCGATGGCTTCAGCGATTGAAGCCTTAGGCATGAGCTTGCCAGGTTCATCGGCGCAGGAAGCAGTTTCAGCAGATAAAATTGAAGATTGCCAACGCGCAGGTGAAGCCGTGATGAACCTGCTGCGTCTCGATATTAAGCCGCGCGACATTATGACCAAAGCCGCTTTTGAAAACTCGATTAAAGTGCTGATTGCTTTAGGCGGTTCAACCAATGGCGTACTACATTTGATTGCCATGGCGCATACCGCAGGCGTGGAACTGTCTTTGGACGATTTTGCGCGCATTGGCAAAGACATTCCTGTGGTGGCCGATGTGCGGCCATCGGGTAAATATTTAATGTCGGAACTGATCGCCATTGGTGGTATTCAGCCGCTGATGAAGCGCATGCTGAAGGCAGGTATGCTCGATGGTTCTTGCCTGACGGTTACGGGCAAAACTTTGGCAGAAAACTTAGCCGAGGTAGAGGATTATCCTGAAGGTCAGCAAATTATTCTGCCATTTGATGCACCGATCAAAAAGGATTCGCACTTGGTGGTACTGAAAGGCAATCTGTCACCGACGGGTGCAGTGGCTAAAATTACCGGTAAAGAAGGGCTATATTTTGAAGGGCCTGCGCGGGTATTTGAGGGTGAGCAGGGTGCCATGCGCGGTATTTTAGATGGCGAAGTACAAGAAGGTGAAGTGGTGGTGATCCGCGGTGTTGGGCCGAAAGGCGGACCGGGTATGCCTGAAATGCTGAAACCGACTTCAGCGATTATTGGTAAAGGTCTAGGCCAATCCGTCGCACTGTTGACCGATGGGCGTTTCTCGGGCGGCAGCCATGGTTTTGTGATTGGTCATGTGACACCAGAAGCCTATGAAGGCGGCCCAATTGGCTTGGTCAAAAACGGCGATAAAATATCAATTAACGCTGAAACCCGTGAAATGACGTGGCATGTGGCTGAGGATGAACTTGCTGCACGTCGCGCGGCCTGGGTCAAACCGAAACCGAATTATACCCATGGCGCTTTGGCTAAATTTGCCAAGCTGACCTCTGGTGCGGAGAAAGGTGCGGTGACTGACCTAAATCTAGACGTCTAATCCATTGTTAAACATTGAACATTTAGCCCTGACTTGATATAAGTTTTGCACAAGGCTTATATCTCATTTAAAACAGCTTCATAATAGAAGTTGAATTTAAGCATGTGCTGGCAGTGCTCAGCACAATTCATCATTTTGAGGCAAAAAACGCATGTCACTGTTACGCCGTTGGTTCGATCCAATCCGATCGAGTTGGTTTTATCAGAAACCGACCCGACAAGCGGTGTTACCCACGGAACAAGGTCTGAGTGTTTATCTTCGACTGGATGATGTCTATAGCTATTTGGCTGCGCAGCAACTGCCTCAATTAGAAGAAATTCTCAGTGATGAAATTAAGCCACTAAAAGTGATTATTTGTCGTCAGAGTGCAGAACCTCCTAATCAAATGTCATCGATTGAATGGCAACAATATTGTCTGAATGATGCCCAAATTTTAGCGCGGCAGCATCGTTTTAGTTTTCATGAAACACCTGAACAACCGACCGCTGAAGCTTTAGAACAAGCCGAAATTATTCTAAAAAATACCCCATTACGTGGCCAAGATTTTCTCTATTTACTTGAAGATGTGTTCCACATGTTGTGGCAAAAGCAGTATGGCAAGCTGAGAACACTGTATGCGATGGCCAGCCGTCATCATAAAGCTCAAGATTTTCCAGAACGGATCTTTTCTGACTTACCAATTTTGACGGGTTATTTTGAATTTGGCGAACGTAAGTACCATGCGGTAGATGATTTACTTCGTTTAACGCGCCGTTTAAAACAACAAAAACTCCTGACAGATAACCCGATCTTTATGATCAATCATATTGAATGGCGTGAGCACCTGATCAGTGATGCAGAAGAGTTGAATGAAATTCAGGGACTCGATCCTGAGCTTGATCTCTACATCGCGATGGAAGATCCGATTTCATGGTTACTGTTGGCTTATATTCGTGAGGAATTGGCGGACTATTATAATATTCAGCTGAATGTGTATCCATTGTCGTATCACGGTCGTGATCTGTTTGATTGGAGTTTGGCAACACGTCTGTCTAAACGGACAGAAGTTAAGTTCACGCCATTTTGCCGGCCTACAGAAGCTGCGACATTAGCTATGTCACAGCTTTACTACAGTGCGCCCGAAGAGCAGCGTATTGATGTGATGTATCGTATTTTGGAAGCCGTATGGACCAAAGGGCGTGATTTATCCTTCAAAGCACATTTTCAGGCTTTACAGTATGAGTTAGAGATTTCTGAACTGACTACTAACGATATTGCTGAAAAATTAAAAGAAAATGATATGCACTGTGAGATGAAGTCACAGCCCGATTTTCCTGTTTTAGAATTACGTATTGCAGGTCAAAGCTATGTATTTAATAGTTTATATCGCGTTTGGATGATTGAAAGTATTTTCAGTAATGTGTTAGAAGAGAAGTATAAAAGTGAAAACACCGCTGAAAGTGAAGCCAGAGAAGATGAAGAAAGAAAAAGTTGAGTCATTAGAGCAAGCCCGCGCACAGATTGATGTGATTGATCAGGGAATTATTGAGCTCATTGCTGCACGTCAGTTTTATGTCGATCAAGCGGTGCGTTTTAAGCGTTCAGTACAGGATGTTCAATCACCAGAACGTGTCGAAGCGGTGATTAGTAAAATTCGTCTACAAGCCACAGAGCACGGTGTAAATGCAGATATTGTGGAACGTTTATACCGCGATATGATTCAGCATTTTATTCAACGTGAGTTGAAAGAGATTCGACCATAGTTAGGGCGGATTTGAATTTCGTATAAGAGTTTTTATGTTAAATAATTAAATAAAAAGGACCACGTTAGTGGTCCTTTACTTGTTATTTATCAAAAATTTCTTTTTTAAATATAGGGGCTAATTTTAGAGATGCAGTCCAACTCATATGATCGTCATCATAAAATAAAGGTAAATTATTTTGGGTAAAGTAGCATGTTTCGTTATCACAAAACTCTCTAGATAAATCAATTATTTGAATATTTTTAGTGGACTGTGCTGCCATATCTTGGGCTTTCCAAGCTTGTTTACTTCTTTCGTAGTATTCATTCCAAGTAATGGTTAAATCTTGAGTAGGTAAATGATACTTAAAAATTTTGGCTGCAAGGTTGGAAATTTCTTTTTTAGCTTCTGGAGTTGGCCTTGTAATATATACTTTATGAGATGCAGATAAATCTTTTAATGTATCAACATAGGCATTTCTCATTTGTGCATAATATTCCTCATCAAATACAAGAGATGGAGTATTTATATATCGAATAGGTTGATTACTTTTATCATTTTCTGGTTCACCTTGAAAAATGGCATTAGCTCTATTAATTACTAGGATTGGAATATCAGTCGAGTAGTTCGTTTTTATATCATTAATAATATCTTTTACTCTTTCGCCACAAGAATATTCAGGCATATTAGTCTTTTTTAAATTTTTAACTGTAGGGCAACCACTAATAGTAAATGAAATTAAAGATGTATTATTAGGTAGAGCATTAATAACACCATTTAACATAGCACTTGCATGGCTGTCGCCAACGACTATTAGAGACAATGGTCCATCACCATAGGTACATTTTTTAAGTTGAGAGTCATCCTGTTTACCAAGGCATTCATCTCTTCTTGGGTTAATATCATTGATGGTATTACTAATATTATTAATTTCATTAGAAAAACGGTTTTTAACACCATCAAATTTAAATATCATAATTGAAATTAAGCTAAGAATTGAAATAGATAAAAACCAAAGAAAATAAGCTTTAACTATTGATAAATTTGATAATTTTTTACGAGTTGGATTCTCAATATAAGTATAAGAAAGCCATCCTAGAATGATAGATAAAATTATCCCTGCTGTAATAAATATATAGTCATCATTTTTATAAAAATAATGTAAGAAAAAGACGATCGGCCAATGCCAAAGGTAAATTGAATATGAATTATTACCTAACCATTGGAAAACAGATCCTTTTGTAAAAATAGAATTTTGTTGATGTGCTAAAAGAATAAGAAAAGCACCTAGAACTGGTAGAATAGCATTATAGCTAGGCCATAATGTGTCAGTTGAGAAAATATAACAGCTAATAGCTATTAGAAAAAAACCAATGAACTCTAAAGGTTTTTTATATGGAACTTTTTCTTTAGGAATAAAGAAAATCAATCCTCCAGCTAGCATTTCCCAAGCTCTAGTTGGTAACAGAAAGAAGCCAGCTGATGGATTTTTTGCAGTAATAATGATTGATAATATTAAAGAAATGATTGTTCCTAAAATAAAAAATGTGAGTAGAAAATTTCTAGATTTTTTTATTTTATAAAGTAAAGCAACAATAATTGGGAAAACCAAATAAAATTGCCATTCAACAGATAGAGACCATGTATGGAGCAAAGCTTTATTATGTGAGTCAGTATCGAAGTAGCCAGACTCTCTCCAATACACAATATTTGAAAAAAAGTTGATACTTGAAAGAGTGTGCTTGGCTAATGCCTTATAATCTGTTGGAAGTACAAGAAACCACCCTAAAATAAGTACTATCGTACTGACTACAAAAAGGGCTGGAACAATACGTATACCACGGGCTAGGTAGAATTTTAAAAGCGAAAAATTTCCTTTATCTAAGCTTTTAATAACAATACTAGTCATTAAAAAACCTGATATTACAAAGAAAATATCAACACCGATAAATCCTGCTGCAAATCCTATAATACCAAAATGAAAGAGAACGACAAGGATAACAGCATATGCTCTTAATCCATTAATATCGTATCGAAAGTTTTTGTTATGCATTCACATCTAACCCAAAAATATTGAGGGGATTTTAACCTTTTAATTTTTAAAAGTAATCTTAATTTTTCCTAAAATTAACATAATACGCGTTATACGAAATTCTTGAAATTTTACTATAAGTATCAATATCTTATTGAAAACCGTTCCAGTAAACAGCATATTGGAACGGTTTTTATATTACTATTCAACCAATACACTTATAACTTATTCAAAATCAGAAGAGTTTGTTTAGCCCATCTACGCTATCTGTTTTAGACGCTATAACCTAGCCTCAACTTTTTATTGAGGCTCTATTCCAAAAACACTGATTTTTCAAAGTGCCTGAATTGCATAGCATAGAACCAATTCTTCAGCGAGTTTCTCCATGATTTGGTTCGTCATCACAGTTTTTGCAATCGCAGGTCTGATTAAAGGCACAATTGGGTTAGGCCTGCCTGCGGTATCGATGGGTTTACTCACCATGGTGATCAGTCCATTTCAGGCAGCCACGTTATTGATCATTCCATCTATGGTAACCAACTTTTGGCAACTATTTGCCGAAGGGCAGGTGCTGCGACTAATTCAACGCTTTTGGCCCTTGTTACTCGGCATCATCGTCGGTTCAATTTGGAGTATTTTCCCAACTTTAGGGCATGGCGAGTTTAAAAATGAAGCTTTACTGGGGGGCATGTTGGCACTATACGGACTGTATGGGCTTTGTGCCAAAAGCTTGCCGAACTTTGCACCACATGAAAAATGGCTATCTCCAATGATCGGTTATCTCGGTGGAGCGCTGACTGTAGCCACAGGTGTGGTAGTGATCCCTGTGGTGCCATATTTGCAAGGTTTGCAACTGAAACGCGATGACCTCGTACAGTCACTCGGTTTGGCCTTTACCACGTCAACTATTTGTTTGGCGGTGTTCTTACAGCAAAATCCTGTGGAAGATCTCCCGATTGATTATGCCATGTCAGCCATGGCACTGGTTCCTGCGCTCATTGGCATGTGGGCAGGGAAAAAAATCCGTTACCGCATTCCAGAACAAAAATTCCGTAAGGTGTTTTTTATCGGGTTGATTGCCCTCGGTGGCTATATGATGCTGCACCAGTTTGGCGTGATTTGAAGCCTAGACTTAGCCATCTAAAGTAGATTTTTGTGACAGTAGAAACTGACTGAAATGCTGATAATTTAAGGGTAAATCATCAAAATTACGTGCGGTGAGCAGCAATTTTCGATTGGCCCAGTCACCGCTGAGCTCAACTTGGGCAAAGGCATACAAACTGATTAATCGTTGGGCCGCACGTTTTGGCATGATGGCAACGCCCACACCATTCGCTATCACTTGCGCGATCGCGGCAAAATTCGGCAAACGCAGCCGATACTGAATTTCACAGCCGAATAATTTGGCTTGTGCCTCAATCGATTGTTGCAAGGAATGATATTGCATCAAACCGACAAAGGGATAATTTAAAATCTCTGCGGGTTTGACGCTAGATATCGAGGCCAATTCATGAGTTATAGGACAAATCAGCACCAACGGATCATCTGCAAACTCAAGTGTTTGTAACTTTTCGGATTTAAAGAAACCCGAAATTAGACCTAGTTGTGCATTGCCTTGTTCAATCGCTGCAATGATGTCTTTAGACTCGGCTTCATGCAGCTCAATTTGTGTATTGGGATTTTCCAGCAAATAGCGTGGCAGCAAAACCGGCAAATATTCACTTTGTGCAGATGAATTACACCATAAGGTCATATTGGAACTCAGCCCATGGGCAAAGGACAGCATTGCGTGTTCTAATTGTTGCCCCTCATGCAAGATGCGCTGCGCATGTTCAACCAAGGTTTGACCGGCAAGGGTTAGTTTGACCCCTTTGGCATGGCGAGTGAACAGGGTCGTGCGGTAATGCTGTTCGAGTTTTTTAATTCGTTCACTGGCTGCTTGTAGCGAGATGGCAGAACGAGCAGCGCCTTTGGTCAGACTACCGCTGTCAACAATGTGCAGTACCAATTGAAGGTCGAACAAATCCAGTCGCATACGGTGTATTCCTTGGCTAATGCCTTATCTTACCGAAAGAGTAGCTATAAAAAAAAGCGACCTTTCGGCCGCTTTTCAAATGAATGTTGTATTCTTTTTTAAATGTCTTGGGGCTTATTCTGATTTGTCGCCCAAGCTAAAGAACCAGTTCAAAATCAACGCTGCAAATGTAGCAGTACCAATACCACCTAAGTTGAAGTTACCAAATTGAAGTGCAAAGTCACCTGTACCTAAAATAATCGTGACTGCTGCCACCATCAGGTTTTTATTTTTTGAGAAATCGACTTTGTTTTCAATCCAGATTTTCGCACCTGCAATGGTAATTAGACCAAATACAACAATCGATGCACCTGTCAAAATGGCTTGCGGAATAGTATGAATAATCGCACCAAACTTTGGAGAAAGACCAAGGAAGATGGCGAATACACCCGCAAATACAAATACGATGGTCGAGTAAACACGTGTTACCGCCATCACACCAATATTTTCGCCATAGGTTGTCATACCCGGACCGCCGACACCGCCTGAAAGTGTGGTTGCAACACCATCTGCAACGAAGGCTTTACCAATGTGCGGATCGAGATTTTCACCTGTCATCGCACCTACAGCTTTGATGTGACCAAGGTTTTCTGCAACCAAAATCAACGCAATCGGTGCAATGATGAGCATGGCATTGAAGTCAAACACGGGTGAATGGAAGTGCGGAACACCAAACCAAGCCGCTTCTTGTACGGGAACGAAATTGATTGGTGTGCCATGACCCATGACATTGGAAATGATGTAATACACCAAGTAAGCGAGTAGAAGGCCAACTAAGAGTAATAGACGTTGTAATAAACCTTTGGTGAACACAGCAATTGAACCCATACATAGTACGGTTACTAAAGCCATCCACATATTAAAGTTATTACCGGCAACCCCTTTAATGGTCACTGGGGCAAGGTTGAGACCAATGATCATCACCACTGCACCTGTAACGACAGGTGGCATGAGTTTTTCAATCCAACGGGTACCCGTTGCCATCACGATAAAACCAAAAATGGCATATAAAATACCGCAGGCCATAATCCCGCCAGCAGCCATCGCGATATTGGCATTTGGCGCGCCAGTACCTGACGCTGCATAACCTGTTGCGGCAATGACCACACCAATAAAGGCAAAGCTTGAGCCCAGATAACTTGGTACACGACCACCAGTCATAAAGAAGAACAAGATGGTACAGATGCCCGACATTAAAATTGCAAGATTGGCATCAAAACCCATCAAGAATGGTGCAAGAACCGTTGCACCAAACATTGCAAAGGCATGCTGTATCCCCAATACAACACTTTGCACAGGCGGAAGATACTCATTGGTACCGACAGGACGTGCATCAATATTGCCTTCGTATGGGCGCCATTTGGGAAACCAATTGGACATAAAATGAGCACTCAAAAGATAAATTGTGCACATCATACTCTTGTTTTTTAGAAGATTTAATTACTTTTAAAAATATTTTGTTCAAATTAATTACCTGACTTTACATGTATTTTTACCAAGTGGTAAAAGTTTTTTATATGTAAAATTAATGTTAAATCATGTAATTAATCATTGTTGGTTTTTTATCTTAGTTCATAAATTTTTCTTATTTTATATATTCCTAAACAATTTAAAGCTAAAGTGATTGCTTAAAAAAAAAGCACATCCATGGATGTGCTTCGTTTGGGGTTGGAAGTTTTAGCCAGTGTTACGCAAACCTGCCGCAATACCCGCGATGCTAACCATCAACGCATGGTCGACTGGGGTATTTTCAGCTTGACGCTCGGCAAGGTATGCACGGCGGCGTTTCATCAGTTCGGCTTGTAGTAAATGTAGCGGCAATAAATAAGGCTTACGCACCTTCATGGATTGGTCAAGCACATCGTTACTGCTAAGTAATTTCGATTCACCTTTGAGTGCTAATAGCGTTTGTACCGCATCACGTAAACGCTGACGTAACTCTTCGCCCAACTGTTTGAGGTCTGCGTTATCTGTCAGATGAGACTCATAATATAGTGCCACATGGCCATCAGCCTTAGACAAGACCATTTCCAACATATCAATTAACGTTTGGAAATAAGGCCACTGTTGTAGCATTTCTTCTAAGGTTGCTTTTTGACCCTGATCAATCACCTGATTAATCGCAGCACCTGTACCGAGCCAAGCAGGTAGCATTAAACGAATTTGAGTCCATGCGAATACCCACGGAATCGCACGCAATGACTCAATTCCACCGCTGACTTTACGTTTGGCTGGGCGTGATCCGAGCGGTAACATTTGTAGTTCCAGTTCTGGCGTTACAGTCCGTAGGTATTTTACAAAATGCGGATTTTCACGCACGGTTTGACGATACACCTGTACCGACAGATCCGTCATGCTGTGCATGAGCTTGCGCCATTCCTGTTTCGGTTCAGGCGGTGGTAATAAGGTCGCTTCTAAGGTCGCTGCGGTGTAAATTTCCAGGTTTTGTAAGGCAATGCCTTCTAATCCAAACTTGAAGCGAATCATTTCCCCTTGTTCTGTGACACGAATCGCTCCTGAAATCGAACCCGGTGGCTGTGAAAACAGCGCTTGCTGTGTCGGCGCTCCACCACGGCTGATTGAACCGCCACGGCCATGGAATAATGTCAGTTGTACATCATGTTTTTTCGCAACCGCGGTTAATTCTTCCTGCGCACGATACTGTGCCCAGTTTGCCGACATAAAGCCCGCATCTTTGGCAGAGTCTGAATAGCCAATCATCACCTCATGTTTACCCTGAATATGCTGCTTATACCAATGCATATTGAATAGGGTATTCATGGTACGGGCGGCACCATCCAAATCTTTTAAAGTTTCAAACAGTGGCACAACGCGTAGCGCTTGTTTGATGCCCGCTTCTTTTTGCAGTAACAATACGGCCAAGACATCACTCGGATGCTCTGCCATGGAAATAATATAAGCCCCTAAACTTTCAGGTGGTTGCTCTGCCAAAGTCCGCATGGTTGCAAAGATTTCTTGTACATCCGGATGTTCAATCAGGCTTTGTTTTGGCTCATTTAAAAACTTCGGTAGCAATGGACGTTTGCTTTGCAGTTCCTGAATCAAGAAATTTTGACGGGCTTGCTCCGTCCATGTTTCAAAATTGCCTAAACCTAAATATTCCGTAATGGCAGAAATGGCTTGGCGATGACGAGTCGACTCCTGACGAATATCGAGTTTGAGTAATTCGATACCGAAACAATTCACCCGATGAATAAAGTCGAGTAACTGACCATTGGCAATTTCAGGTAAACCGCTGTCAATCAGTGAACGGTAGCAAACCAATAGTGGATCAAGCAGTTCATGGCGGCTTTTAATGACTTGGCTATCGTCCGCATCTTCACCACGGAGTTTTAGTGCCAACCAGTGACGAGTGGCTTTGAGGCGTTCCCGTGCATCACGTAGATATTCACGATACGGTTCAGGGTGGAAATGACCCAAGGCATCACTAAGCTCTTTGCTGCATTCTTGAATAGAGAGTTCCCAACGCAGGTCTTCGATATCGCGTAAATACAAGTCGGCAGCTTTCCAACGTGAAAGCCACAGCACTTCTTGAGTAATATTATGGGTGACGTTTGGGTTGCCATCACGGTCACCGCCCATCCAAGATGCAAAGCGCACAGGGGAAACATTTAAAGGCAACGTCTTGCCACAATGATCTTGAACCATGCCATCCAATTCACGCATGAATTTGGGTACAGCATTCCACAAGGTCTGTTCGATGGTTGTGAAACCCCATTTGGCTTCGTCGACAGGCGTCGGGCGATGTTGACGAATTTCATCTGTTTGCCATGCCGAGCAAATCAGTTGTTTTAAATCATCCAGTACGGCTTTGCGTTCGCGTGGCGTAAGTTTTTGTTGATCCATTTTAAACAGGCAATCATTAATCCCATCATATTTCTGGATCAAGGTACGGCGGCTGACTTCAGTTGGATGTGCAGTCAGGACCAGTTCAATTTTTAATTCACAGATTTGTTGGAACAGTTGTTCTGCACTGATGTTATTGCTTTTAAATTTTTCAAATAAATGATCCAGTGGATTCGGTGAGGGTGCCTGCTCATCAAACTCACTTTGGCGACGGCTACGCACAACATTGTACTGTTCGGCAATATTGGCAAAGTTGAGAAAGTGCGTAAATGCACGGGTCAGTGGCAGAATTTCTTCATCTTTTAAATTTAAAAATAATTGTTCTAACTGTTTTTCAGCTTCAACTTGTCCATCGCGCGCGCCTTTAGACAAAGCACGAATTTGCTCTACTTGATTAAACAAATCTTGTCCTGCATGCTGCTTTAGGGTTTCACCTAATAAATTGCCCAGTAAGCGCACGTCTTCACGTAATGGAGCATCAATTTGTTGAATCATTTGTTATTTCTCCGCGTATTCCTGTCTCGACTATACCCCGAAAGTGCTGTGGCAAAAGGGGGGTACAGACAAAAGTCGGATGACTTTTCTAGGTAAATGAGCAGTAGCTATGCCATTTGTTTCAGTTTAGCCTTGAAATATTTCAGAAAATGCTTAGCTCTGTGTGCCGAGTTGATATTTCAGCATAAAGATGTCGATGGCAGAGTGAATAATGGCCTGTCGCTCTGCTGTTTCAGGTACTGGGCGCATGCCCAATAAGACTTCTTGATGGCGTAGTCCCATCAGTAGCGACACAATCAGTTCAGTTTGTCGGGCAGGATTATCCTGCTGAATGAAATTTAAAGCTGCTGCGTCTTGAAAGAAATTCTCCCAGACTTGGCGCATTTTCAAATGTGAGGCACGGAAAAACTGTTCCACCAAGGGACTGTGTTCGGCAGCCAACTCCAAAAGTAATAAGTCCAGTTTAATGGCTTCTGGCAAATTCATGATGTTCAGCCCCAACTCACAAATTTCAACGAAAGCCTGCATAAAATGACTTTCGCTGTGCAGATGTCGCGGGCGGGTATTTAAAATATATTCACAGGTGTCTTCAATCGCACTGGTAAATAAGGTGGCTTTGTCCTGAAAATGATTATAGACCGTCAGTTTGGTGACCGCTGCATGTTGGGCAATCTGATTCATGCTGCAACCGTGATAGCCCATTTCTAAAAATAATTGTTTTGCAGACTCTAAAATCCGTTGTCGTTTTTCTAAGTCTTTTGGGCGGCCGACATTCATTTGCTGAAAAAATTCCAAAAAAGGCGAAAAGGTCATTGATTTAGGATAATTAATCTAATTAATGTACCGCATGGTTTATTAATTAAAAAATAACCAAATTAATTGAATAATATTCTGCCCTAAAAAAGACTTTTTATTAAGAGCGAACTTCATGAGTACGATTAAGATCACAGTTGTCAGCATGATTATCGTTTGCAGTGTGACCTTATGGGGATGCAGCAAGGATAAAGCCCAAACGGAACAGGAAGTGCCATTTGTGATGGTGACTCAGCCAGGCGCCACACATTTTGAACAAAAAAGTTATGCGGGTGATGTACAAGCACGCCAGCAAACAGCTTTAGCGTTTCGGGTTGGCGGTCAAATCACTGAGCGCTATGTCGATGTTGGAGACCAAGTCCGAGTCGGGCAAGTCTTGGCAAAATTAGACGTCAAAGATGCACAGTTGCAACTGAATGCAGCACAAGCGCAGCTTGAAAGTGCGCGTTCCGCTGCACAAATTGCTGAAGATGAACTAAAACGCTTTAAGCAATTATTGCCAGTCAATGCTGTGAGTCGTTCGCAGTACGATGCGGTGGAAAACCAATATAAAGCAGCACAGTCGAATTTAAAGCAAGCGCAATCCAATTATGATGTGAGTCGTAATCAGACCGGTTATAACCAATTAATTGCCAATAAAAATGGGGTCATTACTGAGCGTAATATTGAGATTGGTCAAGTGATTGCAGCAGGACAACCGGCATTTCAATTGGCGATTGCAGGTGAACGTGAAGTGGTCATTGGTGTGCCTGAACAAGCGGTTACTGAAATTAAAACAGGGCAGGATGCATGGGTCACCTTGTGGTCGAAACCACAGGAAAAATTTGCAGGCTATGTGCGAGAAATTAGTCCTGCTGCTGATCAGTCTCGTACTTATAGTGTCAAAGTGGCATTACGTGAAGGCAATAGCGCCATTCAACTGGGGCAAAGTGCACGGGTATTTTTAACCAAAGCACAGCAGAATGTTTTGCATGTGCCGTTATCGAGTGTGTCTGCGAGTGGTCAGCAGGCATATGTGATGGTGGTCAATGCAGATAATACGGTATGTAAAGTTCCAGTAAGTTTAGGCGAATACGGACGTGATAGCGTGCCCGTACTTAGTGGTCTGCAAGCAGGGGATTTTGTTGTGGTTGGCGGCGTGCATTTGCTCCGCGAAAAACAAAAAATACAACCTGTTGATCGTGAAAATCGAGCGGTACACATTCAGGCAGGAGTTAAATAATGAATTTTAACTTGTCTGAGTGGGCACTGAAAAATAAAGGCTTAATTCTTTATTTTATGATTCTACTGGGCATCGTTGGGATATTTTCTTATTCCAAATTGTCGCAGAGTGAAGACCCGCCATTTACCTTTAAAGTCATGGTGATTCAAACCTATTGGCCTGGTGCAACAGCCAAAGAAGTTTCGCTACAGGTCACCGATCGGATTGAAAAAGAACTGATGACCACGGGGCAGTATGAACGCATTATGGCGTATTCACGTCCGGGTGAATCCATGGTGACCTTTGTGGCCAAGGACAGTCTACGTTCGCTGCAAGTCCCCGATGTTTGGTACACCGTGCGTAAAAAGGTCAATGATATTCGCCATCAATTGCCATCTGGGGTGCAAGGTCCTTTCTTTAATGATGAGTTTGGTGACACCTTCGGTAATATCTATGTGCTCACCGGCAAAGACTTTGACTATGCCACCATGAAGGAATATGCCGACCGTTTACAGCTCCAGTTACAACGGGTCAAAGACGTTGCGAAAGTGGATTTGATTGGTCTACAAGATCAAAAAGTTTGGATTGAAATTTCCAACACCAAAGCTACGCAAATGGGCATACCTGTGACGGCGATTCAACAAGCCTTGCAGCAGCAAAATACGGTTGCTAGTGCCGGCTTTTTTGAAACTAATTCAGACCGAATTCAAGTGCGTGTCAGTGGTAATTTACAAAACATTGATGAACTGCGTCAGATGCCCTTATTGGTGAATGGACGAACGATTCAATTGGGTGATGTAGCAGATGTACATCGGGGCTTTAGTGATCCACCACAGCCGCGTATGCGTTTTATGGGCGAAAATGGTTTAGGCATTGCCGTGTCGATGCGTAAAGGTGGCGACATTCTGGCTTTGGGTAAAAACCTTGAAACAGAATTTGCCCGCCTGCAAAAAACCTTGCCCTTGGGCATGGAACTGAAAAAAGTGTCGGATCAGCCTGTAGCCGTGAAGCGCAGCGTCAATGAGTTTATGAAAGTTCTCGCTGAGGCGGTGATTATCGTCCTGTTGGTGAGCTTCTTCTCCTTGGGTTTCCGTACAGGATTAGTTGTGGCATTTTCCATTCCATTGGTCTTGGCCATGACTTTTGCTGGTATGCAGATGTTTGATGTCGGGTTGCACAAGATTTCTTTGGGGGCATTGATTCTCGTACTCGGTTTATTGGTGGATGATGCGATTATTGCCGTCGAAATGATGGCGATTAAAATGGAGCAGGGCTATAGCCGATTACAAGCCGCCGGACATGCATGGCGCACCACCGCATTTCCAATGCTGACAGGCACGCTAATTACTGCGGCAGGCTTTTTGCCGATTGCCACAGCAGCATCAAGTACTGGGGAATATACTCGCTCGATTTTCCAAGTGGTCACTATTGCATTGGTGGTGTCATGGTTTGCAGCAGTGCTGTTTGTTCCCTATTTGGGGGATAAATTACTGCCCGATTTCAACAAAGATTTGGTACAAAAAGCCCCGTGGTATCAGCGCCTGTGGGCACGTTTGCGCAAACAACCTGAACCTCAGCCGATGGTGCATCATGCCGGTGAACATCACGATCCTTATCAGTCGCCGTTTTATCAACGTTTCCGTGGTTGGGTTGACACTTGTGTGACTTATCGCAAGACGGTGATTGTAGCGACTGTGGGCATCTTTGTGTTATCGATTTTAATGTTTAAAACCGTACCACAGCAGTTCTTCCCACCGTCAAACCGTGCTGAAATTTTAGTGGATTTAAAGCTCGAGGAAGGTGCATCTCTGAAAGCCACAGAAGCGGCCGTAAAAAAAGTCGAAGCGTTCTTGTCGAAAAAACAAGGCATTGATAATTTTGTGGCTTATGTGGGGACAGGTTCACCGCGGTTTTATTTACCTCTAGATCAGCAGTTACCCCAAGCCAGTTTTGCTCAGTTTGTGGTATTGGCTTCATCTTTAGATGATCGCAATGAAATTCGTCAGTCATTAGCAGAAGAAATTCGTAAGCTCTTACCTGAAGTACGTACTCGCGTTTCACTTTTAGAAAATGGCCCACCTGTGGGTTATCCATTGCAGTTCCGCGTGTCGGGTGAAGATCTGAGCTTGGTTCGAGAGTGGGCACAACGCGTGTCTGCAAAAGTCAGTGAAAACCCGAACACCACCAATGTGCATTTGGATTGGGGTGAACCAAGCAAAGTCATTAAACTGGACATCGACCAAGATCGCGCACGTCAAATGGGGGTTTCCAGTCTAGATCTGTCCAATTTCTTGAATAGTTCAATCAGTGGTGCAGTGATTAATCAGTATCGTGAGAAACGAGAGCTGATTGAAATTCGGATGCGTGGTGATCAAGCGGAGCGATTGGATGTCGGTTCGCTCAGCAGTTTGGCTGTACCGACCAGCAATGGTGGTTCAGTGCCATTGGCGCAGATTGCGAAAATTGAGTATAGCTTTGAAGAAGGTTTGATTTGGCATCGTAACCGTTTACCGACCATTACTGTGCGCGCGGATATTCGCAGTAAATTGCAACCTGCAACGGTGGTGGGTGAGTTAAAAGATTCATTTGATCAGTTACGTGCAGAGATGCCGAATGGATATCTCCTCGAAGTAGGCGGTACTGTGGAAGAGTCAGCACGTGGTCAAACTTCTGTAAATGCGGGCATGCCATTATTCCTCGCAGTTGTCATGACTTTGTTGATGATTCAATTACGCAGCATGTCACGGGCGATGATCGTATTTTTAACTGCACCTTTGGGCATTATTGGCGTGGTGTTATTCCTGTTATTGTTCAATAAACCCTTTGGTTTTGTGGCAATGCTCGGCACGATTGCACTGTCAGGAATGATTATGCGCAATTCACTGATTTTGATTGATCAGATTGAACAAGATATTCAGTCTGGGGAGTCGGCTTGGGATGCGATTATCAATGCGACGGTACGTCGTTGCCGTCCAATTGTGCTGACTGCATTGGCCGCTGTATTGGCGATGATTCCACTTTCTCGCAGTATTTTCTTCGGTCCAATGGCCGTGGCGATTATGGGTGGATTGATCGTGGCGACCCTGCTGACCTTGTTCTTTTTACCTGCGTTATATGCACAGTGGTTTAAAGTGAAAAAAACTCAGCAGAATCCTTAAAAGTGCCATAATATTGGGTGCGAAATATTGAATTTTTCTCTATAGTAGCACCTGATCTACAAAGACATTTTTAAAAAGTAAAACAACCACAAGTGCAGCGCGGCATATTGTGGTGTACGGGGTTGAATCACAGATGACAGCAGAGAGTTTAGCTAAGTATCGCCGTTATGTTGCGATTTCTTATGTCTTCATGTTTTTCGCTTTATTTACCCTGATTAGTGGTGTATTTGCCTACGGCTTTGCACGCAAAGTGACTCAAATCGATTCTGCAGAAGTTTGGCTCCAAGCCCAAGCGCTTTGGGTCATGCGCACCGTCGTGATTTATTCCATGATGGCCATTTTTGCCGCACTGTGGTTTATTCCTTTATTTTTCTATTATTGGGACACCTATCTTTGGGTGACTGCATGCACAGTAATTGGTGTGGTCTTTGCTGCGATTGCCTTTTTGTATTTATTAAATGCATGGATCCAAGGTCTATCTAAATTCGTTAAAAATAAGGCTGTTTTCTAAGTCGATTTATTTTTTTCCTGCCTACCCCTTGAAAAAATGGTTTGATTCCCCAATTTCAGACCACAGTTAAGTATTAAATTAAATTCCGTGAGGAGCATCGCCAGACATGGCTAAACGTGATTATTATGAGGTTTTAGGTGTATCTAAAACCGCAAGTGATGATGAAATTAAAAAAGCCTACCGTAAGTTGGCGATGAAGTATCACCCTGACCGTAATCCAGATAACCCAGAAGCTGAAGAAAAATTCAAAGAAGCTGCAGAAGCATATGAAGTTTTATCGGACAGCGAAAAACGTAGTATGTATGACCGTATGGGACATCAAGCTTTTGAAGGCGGCATGGGCGGCGGCGGTGGCTTCGGTGGCGGTTTTAGCGCAGAAGATATCTTTAGTCAGTTTGGTGACATATTCGGTGGCGCATTTGGCGGTGGTGGCCGTGGTGGTCAGCAACGTGCACGCCGTGGTTCAGACTTACGCTATGTTATGGAGCTTACCCTTGAGGAAGCTGTGAAGGGCGTGAAAAAAACCATTACCTTTACTGCGCCAGCGCCATGTGATGCCTGTGATGGTAAAGGATCTAAAAATCCGAATGACGTTGAAACCTGTAAAACCTGTCATGGTGCCGGTCAAGTGCGTATGCAACAGGGCTTCTTCTCTGTGCAGCAAACCTGTAGCACCTGTCGTGGTCAAGGTAAAATCATTAAGAACCCATGTAATAAATGTCATGGTTCAGGGGTTTCTGACCGTCAGCAAACTTTAGAGGTGACCATTCCTGCAGGTGTGGACAATGGCGACCGCGTACGTTTAAGTGGCAAAGGCGAGGCGATCCGTGATGGCCAAGCAGGCGACTTATATGTAGAAGTGGTGGTACGTGAACACGAAATCTTCCAACGTGATGGCGCTGACCTATATATGGATGTGCCTGTAAGCATTGCAGATGCTGCATTGGGTAAAGAAATTCAAATTCCGACACTCGATGGTCGTGTGAGCTTGAAAGTACCTGAAGGGACTCAAACTGGTAAATTGTTCCGCTTACGTGGTAAAGGTGTGAAGCCTGTACGTACCAGCATGACCGGTGACTTACTCTGCCGTATCGTGGTGGAAACGCCTGTGAACTTAACGGCTCGTCAACGTGAATTGTTGAAAGAGTTACAAGACACGATGGATGGCGATGACAATAAATCATCTCCGAAGAAAAAATCATTCTTCGACCGTTTGTTTGATTAATTGAAATGATTTGCTTGAGTTCGCTGTGATGTGAACTCAGGTATAAAAAAGCCTGCATAATTGCAGGCTTTTTTATTGAGCGTTTTAAGGTTTCGGCTGTGCTGTAGGCGGTAATAAACTCTCATAGCTCATGTCGAGCCTATAGATATTTTTAAGACGCTGTAGCTGATGACGTGCTTCAGCCTCACGACCATTAAATGCCAATAAACGTGCATATTTAATGATGTGGTATTTCGCTGGATAGCTGCGAACCAATTTTTCAGTATCCTGAATGGTTTGTTCAGAAACGATGGAATATGGATTTAAACGAATAATCGCTACCCGATGTCTAAATTCCGTGAGTAAATAGATCGGCGCATGGTTGGTGATTTTCTCCGGTGTTTTTTCATATTTTGATGCCTGACCCAGCTGAATCGCTGCATTGGCATAATCACGATAAATCACCGTAATCAGCACAGCGCCAATCACGAAAACAATGCGGATAAACCACGGAGACAGGCTCAAAGTAGCCGTCTGTGGCTTCGCTGCTTGAAGAACCCCGATAATAAAACCCGCAGGCAGTAAGAAATATGCGTAGTTTTGCGGAAACTCCAACATGGCATGAATAACGAAGACACCGACCATCAATAGGCCAATCACAGATAATGCAGACTTGGCTAACTTCTGTAATTGAATGCCCCAATAGGCGAAATAGGCCAAGAACGGCACACCAATAATGGCGCCATTCCACAATAAGAAATCCAAAATAAAATTGTGTGAGCTACGAATCCATACAGGCCCTTGCACCGTGTCAGAGATCGAGACAAAAGCACTACTGGTTTGATGCCAACCATAGCCAAACCAAGGCTGTGCAGCCACGGCATGTGCCATTTGTTGCCAAATGGCTAACCGAGACATATCTCCACCAGCACGTTTGACTACGTCACGACTTTCTTGAATATTCATGTCGGACATTTGGCTCATGATTTGACTTAATTTTGGCATCAATACAATCAGTGCCACAAAGCCGATAAACCATGCCAAGCTGTAAAACCAGCGAAGACGGATATAATCTTTGTACTGTGCATAAGCCAAATAGATTAGGACGCAAATACTTGCTACCCAAGAGGTGCGAGATTGGCTGAGCGCGACCCCAATTAAAATAGGAATTGCACAAGCGACCAAATAGCGGGTTTTAACTTTTTGCTGTTCATAAACATATAAGCAGGCTAACAAGGACATGAGCAGAAACGTGGCCATGTTATTCGGCTGAGCAAAGTTTGCAAATGGGCGCGTAGTTCCACTAATTTTCATCACAAAAGGAAGAAACGAGTCGAAATCTAACCACTGACATATTGCGAAGAGCCCTGTCATGACCCCAGAAGCAACAAAGGTATAGCTCAGGAATAGGAAGGTTCTTTCGCGTTTTTCCGTACCTTGAGATAGGCTAAAACCAAGATTGATACATAGCCAGAAGCTGAACACAAACAGCATACAGAGTAAGGCAATACTAAAATAATACACCTGCCCAAAAGCCAATTGGACGAAGGGAATCAGCGCTAAAAGCAACAGGGGCAAGGAAATTTTTGCCACCATGAGCTTTTCTTTAAAGAACGTTGCCGCTAAGGCAAACAGGGCAAAGAAGGTATAAAGCTCACCGGTATATGTGGCCCAAGGTCGGTAATGAATCGGAATCAGCCATGCCAGTGCAATACAGACTGCCGCACAAAGATACAATAGGGTTTTCATGAATATTCAAGATCAATAGAACGCGCCTATCATACCGTGAAAATACCCAAACTTGGTGAGGGAATAGTCAGCGTCTGTCGAAGAGCTTGATTTGCAAAAGTCTTTCGGAAAATACAGGATTTTTTTGTTTGCAACTTAGCCTGCGCATGGAGTTTTGATATAGTAAGACCAATTTCGAATCAACATTAGGAAAATGTTATGTCAGCAGCTCCACGTATTGGTATCTTGGGCGCAGGCGGTCGTATGGGACGCATCTTAATTCAGGCGGTTCAGCAAGCTGGCTATCAATTGGCTGCTGCGGTAGAACGTCCTGAAAGTAGCTTAGTCGGTGCAGATGCCGGTGAACTTGCAGGGATTGGCGAGGTTGGCGTAAAGGTTGTTGGTAACCTTGCTGAGGTTTTAAAAGATTGTGATGTCGTAATCGACTTTACTGCTCCTGCAGCAACGGCACAGCATCTTAAACTTTGCCGTGAAGCAGGTGTTGCGATTGTCATTGGTACCACAGGTATGAATGATGAGCAAAAAGCTTATCTCGATGAAACAGCAACAGAAACTCCAGTGGTCTATGCAGCGAACTATTCTGTCGGTGTAAACGTTTCAATCAAACTTCTTGAATTGGCATCAAAAGTGTTTGGCGATACTGTGGATATTGAAGTGATTGAAGCCCATCATCGTCATAAAGTTGATGCACCATCAGGTACAGCGCTAATGTGGGGCGAAGCCATTGCCGGTGCTTTAGGACGTGACTTAAAACAAGATGCTGTGTATTGCCGTGAAGGTCATACGGGTCCACGTGAACGTCAAACCATTGGCTTCCAAACGATTCGTGGTGGTGACATTGTCGGTGAACATACTGCGATGTTTATTGCGGATGGCGAACGTGTTGAAATTACCCATAAAGCAACCAACCGTATGAACTTTGCCTCTGGTGCAGTACGTGCAGCTGCATGGGTAGTCGGTCGTGAAGCACGTAAGTACGATATGAAAGATGTACTGGGTTTTAACGATATTGACGTATAAAAGCGCGTTAAAATCCGTTATAACAACAGCATAAAATTAAAATAAGACGATCAATGGAATGAAAAAAGTCATCTTTATGGCCTGTGCTGTCGCATTCACTGCGGCAGTACAAGCGAAAACTATGGATAATGCCAAACTCACGATTAATAAAAATAATATTAAGGTTTGGACCTACCAAAATGCTCAAAATCCTGTCTTTCAATACAAAGCTGAAACCAGTTTTGATGTACCCATTGAAAAAGCGGTTTCCCTGATTTTAGATGTGGAAAATGCAGTGAATTGGGTCCCTTATATGGGCAGTGTCAAAGTATTATCCCGCGATGACCAGAAAGGTGAATTCAGTTTATATATGGTGTTGGATTTTCCTTTTCCCTTGAAAGACCGTGATTTGGTGGTACAAGGCAAAATGCGTAAAGATGCACAGGGCATCATTAGCATCCAAAATAAAGCGGTGAAAAAAGGTTATCCGATCAATCCCAATTATGTACGCCTCACCGACTATGAGGGAGATTGGACCTTCCAGCGTTTAGGCAATCAAAAAGTCAAAGTGTCGACCTATGGCTACGCCAATCCGGAAGGTTCCATTCCGCTCAGTTTCGTGAATATGTTTGTGCAGCAACAGCCTTATCAAATGCTACAAAAAATGAAAGTACAGTTGGGTAAAAGCAAAACTGTTGCGACCTTTCCAGAAATTTTAAAATAAGCCTTAGCAATGATTCAGTTCAATATGAACGATCAATGACTTTGCATCTCAGGCAGGCGAAAAGCAGTCAACTGCTGCATGTGCTGTGCTTCTGGAAGTTCGATACTGAGTAAGGTCTGTTCTGGAAATTGATGCGGATGTAGCTTGATTTGAAATTGCCGCGCGGTCATTTGTTCACATGCAAAGCGAAGTTTGGCTTGCTGCGGCATGATATTCATGCCGTTTTCAGATTTGGCTTTATAAATATATAGCTGCTGATGTAACCCGCCGCTAGTGATCGGTTGGATCTGCTCAAGTTCATATTGCGTCAGTTTTTGGGCACTCAAAAAACCTTGAATTAAAGATTTACAGATAAAATTTTGCTGGCTTTGAGCTTGAGTGTGCTGTTCGGGTTGGCACGCCATAAGCGTGAGTGTGCTGATGATGATTAGACCCGCTCGAAGCTGTGTGAAGTCATTCATTTAATTGTCCCCCTATCGTTATTTTTGAGATATCAACCTGATGCATTCAGCTTAAATCTGTTAACTTAATGGGTACAGATACAAGAATGATTAAAAAAAGGGTACAGATGGCTTTTCAATATCAGCAGCTTGCGCAGCAGTTGGCACAGAAAATTTATAGTGGTGAATTGGCCGCAGGGCAGCGTCTGTATGCGCTACGTCAATTTTCACAGCAGCATCAGATCAGTTTAAATACTGCGAAACGCTGCTATGAATTACTTGAAGCCAAAGGCCTGATTTATGTCAAAGAAAAGTCTGGTTATTTTGTGAAATCCTCACAGAAAGCCCAGCAAATTGCCGTGCCGAATCATCCTGATTTTGATTCCCGACCTCGTGAAATTTCGAATTTAGAATTGCAAATTCAGATCCATGAAGCATCTGCAAATAGTCGCCTGATTCATTTGGGTTCAATTCAGTTGTCCCCCAATTTTGTTCCTGTTGAAGCAATCAGACGTTCAATCCAAAGGGCATTAAAGCATTGTAAACCAGAAGATTTTTTATATAACAATCGGCAAGGTCATCCACAATTGCGTGAAGCTTTGTCGGCACATTGGGCTGAAGATGGTTTTTACATGCCTAAGGATGATATTTACATCAGCAATGGTTGTATGCCTGCTTTGTCAGTGATGTTGCAAAATCTAAGTGCGGAAGGGGAGAGTGTCATTGTTCCGACGCCGAACTATAACGGGCAATTGCAATTATTGGCTTTATTGAAGCGGAAAATTGTTGAAATTCCTGCCAATACGGAAGGTTTTGATTTAGATCGTTTAGAGCAGGCGATGCGGGATTCAGGCGCGAAAGTATGCTTATTGACTGCAAATTTTCAAAATCCTTTGGGTTTTTGTTTAAGTAATGAAGATAAGGAACGAATTGCACAACTCGCTGAAAAATATCAATGTTATGTGATTGAAGATGATATTTATCAAATGGAGGGTAAAACTCTGTCCTTCAGGTCAGAGATATAAGCGACACGACATGAAGTGTCGTTTGATTTAACTAAGGACTATTTTCCTTGAGTTTTGATTGTTAATATAAGTACATGAAAACCCTTAAATTACGTATAAAAGATAAACATTGCAAGGTGTTAGACCAACTAGCATCAGAAGTGAACTTCGTCTGGAATTATGTCAATGATTTAGGGTTTAGGCATTTGAAGCGGAAAGGTGAATTTCTCTCTGCTTTTGATATTGCCAAAT
>NZ_VPBP01000028.1:0-39271 GCF_013418685.1 Acinetobacter sp. YH12129 | reverse complement strand
TGAAAACCTTCAAAATTCTTGCTGAGCGATATCGCAATCGAGGCAAAAGACTAGCATTGAGATTCAATCTAATTGCTGGAATTTATAACTTAGAGCTGAGTGAAAAATGACTTATGAAAGAAATCTAATAATTCACATCACGCTATACAATTTAGCGTATTAGCGCAGAACATCACGAATCGATTCATCTTTATCAAATACAGATTTTGCAAAAGGGCAGAGCGGAATAATTTTCACGTTCTTTTCCCGAGCAAAATTCACTGCTGCATCGAGGAGATGTCGTCCAACACCTTGTCCTCGCAAGCTATCACTGACATCGGTATGATCAATAATAAATTTATCATCGCCTGCCCATGAGTAAGTCATCTCTGCCAAACGCTCCCCATCTTGCTCAACAAAGAAAGCTCCTTTTTTTTGATCATCATCTTGTTGTACAAACATCTTAAATTTCCTCCATTTTTTTATAAATTGGCATGTAATGCAGGTCAACTCTGTTGTTTTTGTATTAATTTAAACCGCATGTACAGGGCTTAAATCGGTTCCTGCTTGTGTATAGAGCATAGTAAAATATGCCACTTTTTTTATTTGAAGACACTCATGTCTGCCTCTCCCTCCGAAACGGCTTCTTCTGGCTCTTGGACGGCTGTGATTGCTTTGGCTTTCGCAGCATTTATTTTTAATACCACTGAATTTGTACCTGTCGCGTTGCTCAGCGATATTGGCAAAACCTTTAATTTAGCCGCGACCGATGTCGGCATCATGATTACGCTCTATGCATGGGTGGTTGCGCCGATTTCTTTGCCGATCATGTTATTGACCAAAAATATTGAACGTCACTCGCTCCTGATTTCCTTATTTATGGTGTTTATTGTCAGCCATATTCTGTCGTATTTCGCATGGAGCTTTAATACTTTATTGCTCAGTCGAATTGGCATTGCTTTCTCGCATGCACTTTTTTGGTCCATTACTGCGTCGCTGGCAGTTCGTGTTGCGCCGAAAGGCAAAGAATTTCAGGCCTTGGGTCTTTTGGCCACAGGCACAGCTTTGGCAATGGTTCTCGGTATTCCGTTTGGGCGGATGGTTGGAGAAGCTTATGGTTGGCGAAATACCTTTGCTCTGATTGGCATTGGCGCCAGTATCGTTTGCCTGATTTTAGCCAAAACGCTGCCGATACTGCCGAGTTTGAACTCTGGCTCGCTGAGCAGCCTAAAACAGTTTATTCGCCGTCCAAGCTTAATGATGGTCTTTGCATTAACCATTATCGTAATTAGCGCGCAATTTACCGCATATAGCTATATCGAACCATTCTCGCTCAACATTGCTGCATTCAGCTCCATGCAAACCACCACGTTGTTATTAATCTTTGGTGCAGCAGGCTTTCTAGGTTCTTATCTCTTTGGAAAATTTGGTGGGAAATATCCCAAAGTTGCGATTCCTTTGAGTACAGCCACACTGGCTTTATCCATGCTGCTGTTGCTTCCTGTTTCTTTCAGTTTTGCAGGTGTAAGTGCAGTGTGCTTATTGTGGGGCATGAGTATCATTGGATTTAGTCTCGCATTACAGTCAAAGACACTACATCTCGCATCCGACGCCACCGATGTCGCCATGGCTATCTATTCAGGACTTTATAATGTCGGGATTGGCGGTGGTGCACTCTTGGGCGGTATCGTCAGCGTTCATTTCGGTTTGAGTTATATTGGTGTGATCGGAGGAATCATCGCCGTGATCGGCACACTTTTAGCCTTAGCGTTAGCACACCGTGGTGATTTTAACCCTCCTGTGGCACATTAAATGAATTCGCAAATTGCCGATTGCACTTTGTACTAAAAACTGTCATGCTTTGCAGCATATTTGGACAGTGTCCAAAACAAAATTTGAACAAGGGGAGTAGCCTCCTCCAAACGTAAACCTTGTTTTACGTGTCAGAATATCGTCATTACACTTTGCAAAAAGTCGGTATCTGAGCATCGCTGCTGA
Organism: Acinetobacter sp. YH12129; assembly: GCF_013418685.1. Classification (NCBI taxonomy): domain Bacteria; kingdom Pseudomonadati; phylum Pseudomonadota; class Gammaproteobacteria; order Moraxellales; family Moraxellaceae; genus Acinetobacter; species Acinetobacter sp. YH12129. Next base: position 37,294 of record NZ_VPBP01000028.1, on the reverse strand, counting down.
AAATCATTACAGTACGATGTAGGCAAGACCTTGATCATGTTGTCTCAGGCGTTTTATTTCGTCTGGCAACTGGTCGAGGTTTTTTTATGGCTGGTTGTTAGATGTGGAGAATACACATGGAAACGATTGGCTCTTTATGGCTATATCTGGCATTTTTCGGTTTAGTCACCATCATGCTACTCATCGACTTTTTAGGCTTTAAAAATAACAAAGGCCAAGAAATCAAAGTCAAAACCGCTGCCTATTGGAGTATTGCATGGGTCTCTGTGGCTACCTTATTCGGTGGTGCATTGTGGCTCTACTTACAGCAAACCGCTGGTGTCGCTGTTGCAAACACCAAAGTCATGGAATATTTCGCTGGTTATCTGCTCGAAAAATCACTCGCAATTGATAACGTTTTTGTCTGGCTCATGATCTTTGCTGCCTTCGCCATTCCACCTGCTTTGCAGCGCAAACTATTGCTCTACGGTGTACTCGGCGCAATTGTACTCCGTACTATCTTTATTTTTATTGGGGCATGGTTCGTTCAAGAATTCTCTTGGGTGCTGTACATCTTCGGTGCATTCCTAGTGTATACCGGCTTTAAATTCCTTAAAGGCCAAGACGAAGAAGATAAAGATATCGAAGATATGGCGATTTTGAAGTGGCTACGTAAACACATGCGTATTACCCCTCAGATGCATGAAGATAAATTCTTTGTTCGTCAAAATGGTGTCTTATGGGCAACGCCGCTCTTTTTAGTGTTGATCTTGGTTGAAGCATCGGACGTCATTTTTGCGGTTGACTCAATCCCAGCGATCTTTGCGGTTACCTCTGACCCATTCATTGTACTGACGGCAAACTTAATGGCGATTTTAGGTCTACGTGCAATGTTCTTCCTCTTGTCAGGTGCTGCATCGAAAATGCATTACTTACCATATGGTCTGGGCATTATCCTCGTGTTTATTGGCGCTAAGATGCTATTGCTCGATGTGTTCCACATGCCAATTTGGATTTCACTCGGTTTTATTGTGGTGACCTTAACCATTACTGCATGGTTATCAATCCGACACAGTAAGAAGTACCATCAAACCACGTTATAAAACGCTTAGATAAATAAAAGCCTTCTTTCGAGAAGGCTTTTATTTATTTTGTAACAAAGCCATGAACTAAGCTTCAGGCGTCATCAAGAGTTTGAGTTTCGGCCAACGTTGTAAAAATTGTTTCTCTTCTATACGTTGCAAAAAAGTCGCTCGACTAACTAAGGTTGAATTCCAACGCAGTTTTAATTCAAATAAATCAGCTAGTCCAAATGGTGCCACGATTTCTACTTGATCAAGCTCATTTAAACGGACGGCAACAGCCGTTGCAGTTTCAACCCACAAAGAAAGGGCATGGGAAATCGATGTTATGGGCAAAATAGAATCACCATTGTCTAAACGATACCAATGATGCACCAAAGCTTGGTTGGTCACATCCCACTGTATCAATGGAAAGAAAGACTGCATTTCTTTTTGGATCTGATCACTATGAGCACCGTTATCCTCAGCATCATAAAATATAATATCCACCTCAGTATGGGACAGTGTATAGCTGTGTTGGTGTAGCACTGACCACAGCATATTTCGAATGACACCTGCGGCAATATACGCACTGGCATCCACCAAATAAAGCTGCTTTAAAATAGACATGATGCCGTCATGTTGCTGAATCAGTTGCTGCAAGCGCTCAACATAAGTGGCTTCAAGCTGTGATTGATTCACAGGATGCATTGGATGGGACATAGATACACGGTTGAATTCTATTCTTTGATTCGATTTAGCCTGACACAAGCGCATTGATTTAATCAATCGCTTTGAAAAAATGACATGCTCTCGACATACATTAATGGCTGTTCGATATTTTAGAACATGATCCTCTAATTACAACAACGCCTTTTCTAGCCAAATTAAGCTACAATCAACCGAAAAAATTCTAAACTGCAGGTATGTCATGTCTTCTGTTATCGCATCTACAGCGATCCGTGGTCGCTTTCTAGATATTCAGAATACAGTTGCCCAAGCACGTGAAATTCACGACCAAGTGCGCTATTTCGAAGATGGTTTGCTGATTACGCAAGCCGGAAAAATTCAATGGTTCGGTCCATGGTCTGAGGGACAACACCATCTCCCAGATCAGGTTGACGTACAGCATTATCCAGATCAATTGATTGTTCCGGGTTTCATCGACACCCACATCCATTATCCACAAACGGAAATGATGGGGGCTTATGGTGAACAACTGCTGGAATGGCTTGATACTTATACCTTCCCAACCGAAATCCAATTTGAAGATCCGGCTTATGCAGAGCAAATTGCACAGTTCTTCGTAAACGAGTTACTCAAAAACGGAACCACAACAGCCTTGGTTTTTTGTACCGTTCATCCACAATCGGTCGATGCTTTATTTAAGGCTGCAGAACAGCATCAGATGCGCTTAATTGCCGGTAAAGTGATGATGGATCGACATGCACCTGAAGCATTATGTGACACTGCAGAGAGTGGCTATAACGACTCCAAAGCACTCATCGAAAAGTGGCATGGCAAGGGCCGTAACCTTTATGCCATCACGCCTCGCTTTGCCCCAACCTCAACGCCTGAACAATTGGCACGGGCAGGGGAGCTAAAAGCCGAGTATCCTGATGTTTATGTACATACGCATTTGAGTGAAAATAAAAATGAAATTGCGTGGGTCAAATCATTATTCCCTGAGCAAAACGGCTATTTAGACGTTTATCATCATTATGGTCTGACCGGATCACGTTCCGTGTTTGCACACTGTGTGCATTTGGAAGATGCTGAATGGGACTGTATGCATCAGACCAACTCTGCCATTGCGTTTTGTCCAACCTCGAATTTGTTCTTAGGCAGTGGTTTATTTCCATTAAAGAAAACATGGGAAAAACAGGTGAAAGTCGGCTTAGGCACAGACATTGGTGCAGGCACCTCATTTAACCAACTACAAATCATCAATGAAGCCTACAAAGTTCAACAACTTCAAGGCGATAAACTGTCCGCATTTGAAGCGCTGTACCATGCCACGTTAGGGGGAGCAAAAGCCTTAGACCTACAGGACAAACTTGGAAACTTTGATTTAGGCAAAGAAGCAGATTTTGTGGTACTCGATTTAAAAGCCACTGCGCTACAAGCCCTACGTCAACAACGTGCCAAAAATCTGGAAGATGCTTTATTTGCCCTGATGCTGATGGGGGATGATCGTAATATCCATGCCACCTATGTGTTTGGACAATGTGCTTATGTCAAAGCATAAAACGGCTCGACCGAGAGGAAAAACAACGTTGAAAATTGGACTGATTGCCGTCGCTTGTTTGTGCTTACTCAAGCGTGACAGCACTTTCAAGAAAAACTGATTACATTTTCAACGGCAAAAAAGATGCATCTGCGAGCCAGATGTATTAAAATTGGTTCATCTTTAGAGGTGTTGCAAGTCAACACCTTTTTTATTTTTTTGATTTGCTTTTTTAGGTATCTACCCATGTCTGTTCAAATGAGCGTACTGATTTCCACTGAAGAAATTCAAGCTAAAGTGAAAGAGCTTGGCGCAAAAATTGATGCACACTATGCTAACAGCGGCAAAGAGTTGGTGTTAATCGGTCTATTACGTGGTTCCGTTATTTTTATGGCTGACCTTTGCCGCGCGATTTCAAAACCGCATGAACTCGATTTCATGACCGTTTCAAGTTATGGCGGTGGGACCGTATCTACTCGTGATGTAAAAATCTTAAAAGATTTAGACGGCGACATTAAAGATAAAGATGTCTTGGTGGTTGAAGATATTATCGATTCAGGCAATACCTTAAGCAAAGTTTTAGAAATTTTACAGACGCGTAATCCAAACTCAATCGAGCTTTGTACTTTGGTCAGCAAGCCTTCACGTCGTGAAATTGACCTCGATGTAAAATTTTTAGGTTTTGAAGTCGAAGATAAATTTATCGTGGGTTATGGTTTGGACTATGATCAAAAATATCGTCATATTCCATTTATTGGCGAAATTGGTCTCTAAGCCAGATCAGATACTTAAGAGTGGCCGAAGGCCACTTTTTTTTTATTTTTTGGGCTATTTTGAACAAAAAAAACAACAGTTTTTTGCATGTTTAGGCTATAGCTCTGCGCAGTTTTGATTAAAGATAAAGATTGAACAAGTCGTAAAAAACAAATACATGATAACAAAAGGAGAGTTACTATGTGGTCACTCATTGTTGCGATTGTTGTTGGTTTTATTGCTGGTTTAATTGCACGTGCGATCCATCCTGGAGATGACAAAGCCGGTTTCATCATGACCACCATTCTCGGGATTGCAGGTTCCTTACTTGCGACCTATGGCGGACGTTTATTAGGTCTATATGGAGAAAATTCTGCTGCAGGATTTATCGCTTCCGTCATTGGTGCGATCATCGTGTTGTTTATCTATAACCTTGTAACGAAAAAAACCCGCGTCTAATTTTTATAGCACCATTAAAATACCCGCCTGTAGACGGGTATTTTTTTATTTATATTTTATTCATGACGTACAGCTGAAATTATTTGATCTCTTTTAACATCGATTCTAATTCAGCAGCAGGGTAAGCACCGGTTAAGATCGAACCATTGGCAAATACGATTCCCGGTGTACCACTTAGTTTTAAGCTTTTAGCTAATTTTAAATTTCGATCAATGGGGTTTGCACAACTTTTCGCTGACTTCGGTTGAATTCCCTTATTGATTAAATTATCCCAGGCCATAACAGGGTTTGACTCACAAAAAATCTGCTTAGATGGCGCCAACGACTGCGGTTTTATCGCTGTGACAAAAGTATAAATGGTCACATCATTGAGTTTTGCCAGTTCTACTTCAAGCTTCTTACAATATGGGCAATTTGGGTCAGAAAAGATCGCGATTTGGCGCTTCCCATTCCCCCTGACTGTTTTAATCGCATCTTGTAATGGAAGTTTATTCCACTCAGTTTTTTGCTGACCGAGGATCAATTGTTTGGTCAGATTCTTTTGATCTTTTAAACGGATCATAGAACCTGCGATCACATAATCCGCATTTTCACTCAAATACAAAACTTGATCTTCAACAAAACCGCTATATATGCCCGGCATTTCTGTACTTTGAATATTTTCAATTTTTAAACTGGGGTGCTTTTCTGCCAAGAGCTTTTGAACCTGTGCTGCATCTGCCAAAGCAAAAGTCGAAAGGGTGGTACTCAACGCCAACGCACATATTTTTTTCAACATAGACCGAACTTCAACATTTAATTGATTCAGCATTCTAAGCCTTAACACGTGAAAGTCTTGGGCTTTTTTCAGTTCATTACGCAATAGCTACATGCCGTTTCACGTGGAACATATTAAGCTGCATCAGGTGAATTAATTTCAACAGACACATGTACAATTTCTTCATGAATCGACAGCGCTTGACGCACTTCATCTGCGCTCAATGCCTGACTGGTTTCTAAGGCCACAATACACGAAAACTGACCTTTACCCACTTTCCACACATGTAAATCGGTCACATCGACGTCGACAGGCAATTGCATTAAAACTTCTCGAATCTCATCAACGACAGGGTGATCCATTTCCGCATCCAGTAATGTTTGTCCAGTTTCTTTCATCAAGCCAATGGCCCATTTGCCAACTAGAACTGCACCGACAATCCCCAATAGCGCATCTAAAAAACCCCAGCCCATCCATTTTCCGGCAAATAAGGCCACAATCGCCAACACAGAAGTCACCGCATCAGCAACCACATGCATGAAGGCTGCTTTCTGATTGAGGTCGTGATGATGATCATGCTGCTCCTCATGGCTATGCTCATGATGGTGATGGTGATGGTGATGGTGATGGTGATGGTCATCATGCAATAACCAAGCACAGATCAAGTTCACCACCAGACCTAAAATCGCAATAGGGATTGCTTCGTTATAATGAATTTGGACCGGGTTGAATAAGCGTTCCACCGAATGAAAAGCCATAAATGCAGCAACAACCATCAATAATATCGCGCTGCTATAGCCTGCCAAAATTTCAATTTTCCAAGTCCCAAAGCTAAAACGAGCGTCTTGGGCATAGTGGCGTGCCGCACGATAGGCAAAATAGGCCAAGCCTAATGCCAACATATGTGAACTCATATGCCAACCATCTGCCAATAATGCCATCGAATTAAAAATCCATCCGCCAATAACTTCTAACAACATCATGACTGCCGTTAAAATAGTGGCAATTAAGATCCGTTTTTGTGCGAGTGGATTACCTTCATCAAATTGATGATGATGAATTCGGATGGATGGGGAAGTTTTCATTAGGTTCTATGCTTAAATATACTCCCCCATAGTATATTTATTTTCTGGAGAAAGTGTTGAGTCATTTACATCAGGACAAAAAGATTTTAAATCGGGTTAAACGTCTACAAGGTCAGGTCAATGCGGTTGAACTGGCTTTACAGCAACCCGAAGCAGGGTGTATTGAGGTATTACAACAGGTTGCGGCCATCAAAGGTGCTGTAAATGGATTAATGAATGAATTAATCGAAGCACATTTACGCCATCATGTATTGCCTCAAGATGTTGAAATCAATGAAGCAGAACTGGAAGAATTTGTAAAACTGCTTAAACGCTATGGATAACGTTACAACTGTGATTTGACCATGGAAAACAATCGGCATTAAACTGAGTCCATATATTCTTCTTTCTCATACAGCACAATATTGACCCTATTGGCTGTACCTCTGCGACTTTAAAATGACCACATCTCCCTCTTGGCGACCGTTTATCATGGTGAGCCTTGCACTCTGTATGGGCACTATTGGTACAGCGCTAGCTAGTCCTCTGTATCCCATTTATCAACAACTTTGGGGACTGCTGCCGAGTCATATCACCTATATCTTTGTTGCCTACATGTTTGGTTGCCTAGCGACCTTGCTGTTTTTAGGTCGTACCAGTAACAGTTTTGGTTTTTTAAGAACCCTGCAAATCGGTATGGCGTGCATCATCTTAGGTTTAAGCTTATCAGTGTTTGCCAGTAATGCACTGTGGTTATCTATCGGGCGCTTTATTATCGGGATTGCCTCGGGTTTAATTAGCACCTCAGCCATGCTTGGCTTGGTCTATACCATTCCTGAACAGCATAAAAATAATGCACCGCAGCTGAGTTCAATCATTACCGTGATTGGTTTTGGTCTTGGCCCATTTATTGGTGGGGTGATTGCCCAATTTTCGGAACAGCCTTTAGTCACCCCTTATATCCCTGTGATCTTTGGGGGTTTGGCATGTCTAATTGGGTTGTTTTTTATTCGCACACCGAACTTTGAGCCACAGCCTTTTTCAGTGGCACCACATTTGGAATTGCCTGAAAAGCGTGATCATTCACGATTTTATATCGCCGGACTAACTGCCTTTTGTGCCTTTGGCTCTTTTAGCTTATTTGCATCACTCGCACCCTCTTTCGTCAAAGATGCAATCCCATGGCATGGCCCTTTGGTCAGTGGTAGTGCCATTGCAAGTATCTTGCTGGTTTCCGCTGTCGTGCAATTTATGGCGAAATCGATTCCTTCTGCAAAATGTGTCAATGCCGGCTTAATAGTGTTAATACTGAGCTATGCGCTCCTTGCCCTATGTATGACCCAACATTGGAGCGCATTGTTTTTTATTAGCGATGTTTTAGTCGGTGTCGGGCATGGTCTGGGGCTTTTAGGCGCATTTGGCTTAGTTCATCAAATGACCAACAATCAAAACCGTGCTGCGGTGATCTCGACCTATTTATTTATTGGATATCTAGGCACCATTATTCCAATTATTGCAGCCGGCTATTTATCTGATCATTTCGGCTTAATGGTCGGTGTTTTAGGTTTTTGTATTGGCGTAGGCTTATTGTGTATCGGCTTATTGTTTTGGCACCGCAGTCTGAACACCAATTAACCATTGAACTTATTCAAGAAGCATCTTGTATTGGGTGCTTCTTAAACCCAAAAGCAATTAAGAAACCCTATAAAAATCAATCAAATTAAATTAAGATCTTGTGTGATGTGATTCAAAAATTTAAAAAAATGCTAAAAATTCAATGTCAAATTAACACTGCGGAAAATCAAATCATCGCCAGCAGCAAATACGGGAATATTCAATATAGTTTACCGTTTGAATCCTTACCGCAATTAGAAACCTATGATTTTATCGTTTGGGGCTTTTTACCCATTGCCATGCGCCTTGGCATCCCGCTGCATGTAGAAGGACCTATTTCAATACAAACCCTCCACTCCGCACGGGAGGTTTCAACGGTCTGGGCCGCTTGGTTACCTGATTTATATCAACCAGTCATGCTCAGTGCTGCATCGATTATCCAAACACCACCGGCAAACCAACCCACTCAAAATTTAAGCTTTTTTAGCGGTGGGATTGACTCCACTTATAGTACATACAAAGCTTTTCTTGAAAATGGGCAAGACTCTGATTGTCTCACTGTGCATGGAATGGATTATAAATTTGATGACCATAAAAAATTTCAGGCCTTAATGGATCAGACCCATGACTTTAGAAGCCAAGTTTTTAAGCAAAGTCGCGTGGTAAAAACCGATGCTTACACGCTGTACAGTAAATATGGCTGTAACCCTAAAGGTTCGCATGTCACACATATCTTTTCGCTGTTTTCCTGCGCTTCGATTTTTGAACATTACCAGCAATATCGAATTTCAGCCGATTACCGTTTAGATCAACAATTATTCGTTCATCCCTATGGCTCAAATACGGCATCCAACCGATTGATGAAGAACCGATCCGGGGTCTTAATCACCCTCGACGATGATGTCACGCGATCACAAAAAACCGCACTTCTAAGCCAATGGGACTTAGATTTACAAACCCTGTCGATCTGTGTGGACTATAGGGCTCGACCAAAAAATTGTGGTCAATGCAGTAAATGTATGCGCACCAAAGCCATGTTTTATGCCACTAGCCCCGAAATTCCCGATATCTTTTTAGATCGTCGCTTTGAAAAACAGTGGTATCAATCCATTCCATTAAGTTCAAAAATTAATCGTGCATTTTTAATTGATATTTTGTCAGCGGTCGAAAAATCCTCGCAACAGCAACAATTTCCAGACTATGCAACACTCAAAGTCAAAGTTGAGGCTGTATCGAAAAGAGCAGCAATTAATCCTTTTTATGGGATGAAAATAAAAGATGTGCTGAGAACAATCTTTAAAATCATTTTTGGCTCAAACCCACGCTAAAGCCATGCAAAAAAGCACGATGTTTTCGAACATCGTGCTTTGGATGGATCTATCCATAGGTGAAATGAGGAGCTCAATCGTTTTATTACTTTCCGATACAGAACGATCCAAAAATCTTACCGAGTAGATCATCTGCACTGAAATCGCCCGTAATTTCACCTAAGGCATTTTGCGCCAAACGTAGAGACTCGGCTACCAACTCACCCGCATGATAAACCACCAACTGCTCACGTGCTTCTGCAAGATAGCGCTGCGTGCGCTTCATTGCGTCTAAATGGCGTGTTCGAGCAATAAAGGTATCTTCTTCTGGTTGAAAGCCTGCATGCGCTGTAATCGCATCAATAAGCGCTTGAACGCCGGTTTCTTGTTTAGCCGAAACACGAATATGTCGAAAACCGTTTAAATCGGTAATTTCTGCGGTAGATCCCGTCAAATCGCATTTATTACCAATCAGCATCAAACGCTTCGGTTCAATATGATCGGCGAAGTACGCTTGAGCCAATTGCAGTGGATCTTCGCCCTGACTTAAGTCATAGACCAAAAGTAACAAGTCAGCTTGCTCAATTTCTTTAATTGCGCGGCGAATCCCTTCTTTTTCGACGATATCACCGGTTTCACGTAAACCTGCGGTATCGGTCAAGGTAATCGGCAAACCATTGAGGCTGATTTTTTCATGTAAAACATCTCGTGTCGTACCGGCAATATCCGTCACAATCGCACGTTCAACACCTGCCAAAGCATTAAGTAGAGAAGACTTACCTGCATTGGGTTTACCGGCAATCACCACTTGTAGACCTTCACGCAGTAGCTGACCTTGACGAGCAGATTGCTGCACAGCATGGACCGAGCTTGCCACTTCATCCAATAAGCCCAAAATCTTACCATCCGCCAAAAAGTCGATTTCTTCTTCAGGAAAATCAATCGCTGCTTCCACATGCAAACGCAAATGGATAAGTTTTTCTAACACCGTATTGACCTTGCTCGAAAAAGCACCTTGTAATGAACGTACCGCTGAACGTGCAGCAGCTTGTGAGGTGGCATCAATCAGATCAGCAATCGCCTCGGCTTGCACCAAGTCCATTTTGCCATTTTCAAAGGCGCGCATTGAAAATTCGCCCGCTTTCGCAGCAATAGCACCCAATTCAAGTAACCGTGCCAATAATGCATTTTGAATAACGGGGCCGCCATGACCTTGAAGCTCCACCACATCCTCACCCGTAAACGAGTGCGGATTTGGAAAGCAAATTACCAAACCTTCATCCATAATTTCATTTGATGCGTCATAAAACTTACGGAAACCAGCAAAACGTGCTTCTGGTAAGGATTGCTGCGTTAATGCTTCTGCAATGGCATAAGATTGGGGACCAGACAGGCGAATCACGCCGACACCACCACGACCCGGCGGTGTGGCAATTGCTGCGATGGTGGTTCGGTTTAACATAAAATTTACCTAAAAATTTTCAAACGACAGATAAAGAAAAATCCGCCTAAGATTACCATCTTAAGCGGATTTATTCAGCCCATCAGCAATGCTTAGTTTGCTGAGTCAGCTGCTTCACGTTTTAAACGTTCTTTTTCAACAGATTTGTTAATCAAACCTTGTTGAAGAATAGTAATACTGTTGTTACAGATCCAGTAAAGCACAAGGCCCGCAGGGAAGAACAACATAAATACCGTAAAGATCACTGGCATGATTTTGAAGACTTTCGCCTGCATTGGATCAGCCGGTTGTGGGTTCAAACTTTGCTGAATAAACATGGTTAAGCCCATTAATAGCGGCAAAATAAACCATGGATCCATCGCAGATAAATCTTGAATCCAACCTAACCATGGCGCATGACGTAGTTCAACAGACTCCATCAATACCCAGTACAAAGCAAGGAAGATCGGCATTTGGAGCAATAACGGCAAGCAACCTGATAGTGGGTTCACTTGTTCACGTTTATACAATGCCATCATTTCTTGCGAGAAGCGCATACGGTCTTCACCGAACTCTTCTTTCATGCGTTGCATTTCAGGTGCAATCACACGCATTTTCGCCATAGAGCGGTAGCTCTTCGACGACAATGGCCACAAGATCAGTTTCACCAGAATCGTCAATAGAATAATTGACCAACCCCAGTTACCCACTAAACCATGGAAGAATTGTAGGCCTAAGAACAACAATTTCGCGATTGGCCATAACCAACCATAGTCTACAGTTTGGTTCAAACCAACAGCCAAATCTTTCAATTCAGACTGAATTTTTGGACCTGAATAGAACGTTGCATCTACTTCTGCCACAGTTCCTGCAGGAACATTGATTGCAGGCGATGTGAACTGAATGATGTTCATATCATCAGTAGATTTACGTGACTCAAGTTTCGCAGCATACGGTTGACCATTGGCTTGCGTTAATTTGATCTGTCCAGGAATCCACGCGCTCACGAAGTAATGCTGAACCATTGCAACCCAGCCGCCAGTTGCTTCAACATTCAATTTTTCTTCATTGAAGTTAGCAAATTTAAGCTTGTTGTAATGTTCTTCAGGCGAACCCCATGCACCACCAAGGAATGTACCTAAAGTGAAAATACCTTGATCAGATTTACCCGGATCTTCAGAGTTGTCGCGTTTAAGCTGACCAAACATCTGACCTTGCCAGTTCTGAGCACTGCGGTTCACGATTTTATGATTCACGACAACAGGGTATTCACCTTCAGTGAAGTTAAAGGTTTTAATAACCTCTACTCCATCTGCTGTTTTATAAACCATTGGTACTGACAAAACTTTTGCTGTTTGGCCATCTTTACCCTTCACAGCTTTTGCGTCATTCAACGTATATGAAGATTTTTCAATCTCATACGTTGGACGTCCTTTCGGATTACTATCAGGGCCATTAAGACCAATTAAGCCAGACTGAGCAACATAAGTACGTTTTGCATCGCTTTCAAGCATTACAAATGGTTCGTCGCTGTCTTTATTTTTGTCATGATTGAGTAATTCAATACGAACAATATCGCCACCCTTTGGATTAATCCAAAGATGGTAAAGGTCAGTTTGTACTGAAATTAACTGTTGACTAACAGGTGCAGTGGCATCTGTTGTTTGTTGTGTAGCAGCATTATTTGCTTGCGGCACATCAGTAGCAGCCGTAGCTGTCTGGCCATTTGGCAAATCGGCAGATACTTCATGCGTTACCACCGCAGCATTTTGCTGAGGTTTTTGTTCCGCATGTCCATAATCTTTCTGCCAAGCCAAAATGAGCAAATATGCGACAACAAACATGGCCCCTAGAATTGCAATCCTGGCCCATTGTTGCATAGGTATTACCCCAAGTGGTTAGAGTGATTTTGGTTCAATAAACGTTCACGAAAGGGTACAGCAACGTGACGCGTTTGAGAATCTATTTGCTGAAATGAAATAAAACGAATTGCTTTTGATGGAACAGGATCATAGCCTGAACCGCCCCAAGGATGACAACGGCAAATACGCTGAACAGCTAGACACACTCCACGTACAGCACCATGTTGATGGACTGCTTCCAAAGAATATTGAGAACATGTTGGAATATAACGACAGCGTGGTCCCAATAAAGGACTAATCGCAATCTGATAGAAACGAATGAACCAATGCAGTAAACGAACCATTGGTCATCTCTACGCTTGTGAGGAGGTAGCTATTTTTTTATGCTTATTTGCAAGGCGCTGCAATTTTTGCCAAGCAAATTGTAATTGCTGATGCAACTCTGCATTCGGTACCGCCTCTATGCCCATTTTTGGCATAACGACAATATCTAATACATTAGACTGCTGTTGATGCAGGCGAAAACTTTCGCGTGCAAGTCGTTTTACTCGATTTCTTTCATGTGCGCGGCGCACTTTTTTCTTAGCAACAACAATACCCAAACGGCTATTCGGCTGTTCGGAGATTTTTGCTAGAAATAAGAAATGGGGTTGATGCACTTTAAAAAGCGCACCATCGAACACACTTTTATAATCGGCAGCACAGTGTATTCGCACATCTGTGCTAAAGCCGTAAAGTGTTGTCATAACACCCAAGTCTTGACAGTCTTAACTGAAATTAAACAGTTAAGCTGTGACGACCTTTTGCACGACGACGCGCTAATACTTGACGGCCAGCTTTAGTAGCCATGCGAGCACGGAAACCATGAACGCGTTTACGTTTCAACTCAGAAGGTTGGAAAGTACGTTTCATATCGAAACTCCAAAAATGATCTTTCAGTAAAGGTTCGCGATTTTAGTGCTCATTGCTTGAGCTGTCAATGAAAAACACGCTTTCTTTCAAAATCTAGGCTGTGATATATCAAGATAATATAAGGATTAGAAATCAGTCAGAAAGTTTTAAATTAAAATACTCACAATCTAAATCATTGTATATATTAATTATTTAAGTTATCTTCAAGTTTACTCACAGATTTATCCACAATCTCAAATTTGTGAATTGGTTTTTATGAATTTAAATTTGAATTTAAACCAACCATCAAGTTATCCCCAGAATGGGTCGACCTTATAAATAAATTCAAATTTTAAAATTTAAATTTATTACTATTAGTGTTGATATTTTCTGTGGAAAACGCATTTTTAGATTTAAAAAACAAATAGTTATATTGTGGATAATGATGTTTTTATAATTTTGATAGTTTGTGGATAACTTTGTGCTACAATTTATCCACAGCTTGCGGATAAACTTATCCACACGTGATTTAAATTTAAATTTAAACTCAATTTGCGTTTTTTTGATCGATTTCGACTGATTTGTTCATGACAGATGTGGATAAGATGGTTAGAATGGCTGCCCGCTTAGGCGGGGTTGAATTATTTTTTTCGTACAATGGACTGAAATAGGGGTTTCACATGCTTTGGACAGACTGCTTAACTCGCTTGCGACAAGAGCTTTCAGGAAATGTCTATACAATGTGGATACGCCCACTGGTGGCAGAAGATGCAGGTGATAGTCTAAAACTCTATGCACCGAATCCGTATTGGACACGCTATATTCAAGAGCACCATTTAGAACTGATCTCTATTTTAGCGGAACAGTTGTCTGAAGGTCGGGTACGTAAAGTCGAGATTTTGGTTGATTCACGGCCTGGTGCAATTTTATCTGCAGCTGAACAACCTGCAACAACCACCGCAGCATTAGAGTCAACGCCGCAAGTGTCGGCACCGACTCGTCCTAAAAAAGAAAAAGAAGAGACGTCTTCAAAAAATAACCGTAAGCGTCAGCTTAACCCATTATTTACCTTTTCCTTGTTTGTTGAAGGCCGTTCCAATCAGATGGCGGCAGAAACCTGTCGTAAAGTACTTACACAACCTGGTGCTTCACAACATAATCCCTTATTTTTGTATGGGCCGACAGGTTTAGGTAAAACCCACTTAATGCAAGCAGTGGGTAATGCATTATTACAGGCCAAACCGAATGCACGGGTCATGTATATGACGGCTGAAAGTTTTGTACAAGACTTTGTGAGCTCTCTACAGCAAGGTAAGGTCGAAGAATTTAAGAAAAATTGTCGTTCGTTAGATTTGTTATTGGTGGATGATATTCATTTGTTGGCGGGTAAAGAGGCCAGCTTGGTTGAGTTTTTCTATACCTTCAACGCGTTATTAGATGAATCTAAGCAAATCATTTTAACCTCAGATCGTTATCCAAAAGAACTGACTGAGCTAGATCCACGTTTGGTTTCACGTTTTTCGTGGGGCTTATCGGTGGGTGTTGAACCACCAGATATTGAAACTCGTATTGAAATTTTACTGAAAAAAGCGGAAAGCAATGGCGTAGAACTTCCACGTAATTGTGCGCTGTTTATTGCTCAACAAGTGGTTGCCAATGTTCGTGAACTAGAAGGTGCGCTGAATAAAGTTGTAGCCATTTCTCGTTTTAAAGGTACCGCTATCGACCTTGATGTGGTGCGTGAATCATTAAAAGATGTGTTAGCGATTCGTGCACGTACCATTAGTACTGAAAATATTCAGCGTGTGGTCAGCGAGTATTTCCGTATTCCTCTGAAAGAATTGGTTGGTCCAAAACGTACACGCATTTATGCACGTCCACGTCAGTTGGCTATGGGGCTAGCACGTGAGCTGACAGGGGATAGTTTCCCTGAAATTGGTATGGCTTTTGGTAACCGTGACCACAGTACTGTGATGCATGCCTGTGAAAAAGTACAAAGCCTGCGTGAAGAAGATCCAATCTTCAATGAGGACTATAAAAACTTGCAACGTCTGCTGCAAAGTTAAGTCTTTTTGTTCAAATTCTGTTCTTGCAATGCGGTATATTCTGCCGCATAGTACACTGCTAAAAAATTAATTTATTTTGTCTGTCTTCAGTTTTTAGAGGAATGTATTGTGCGTTTAAAAATCGCGAAAGAAAGCTTACTGAATGTTCTGTCACATGTCGTAGGAGCGGTTGAGCGTCGCCATACCTTAAATATTTTATCCAATGTCAAAGTACAGGTTACTGAGCAAGCATTGACCATTACAGGTTCTGACCTAGAAGTGGAATTGGTTGCGAGTACACCGCTGGCAGATGGCGCATGTTTACAAGCAGGGGTGACGACAGTTCCTGCGCGTAAACTGATGGATATCTGTAAATCATTGCCTTCAGCGGCATTGATTGATTTGCAAATTACTGAAGATCAACGTTGTATTTTAAAATCTGGCAACAGTCGTTTTGTATTGGGTACTTTGCCTGCAGAAGACTATCCATTATTAACCACCGAAAATACTCAAGGCACTCAGGTTGGTGTAACTCAGCGTGAGTTAAAGCGTTTATTTGAAAAAACGTCTTTTGCTATGGCGGTTCAAGATGTGCGTTTTTATTTGACGGGTACTTTGCTTGAAATTGATGAAAATCAATTGCGTGCAGTAACGACCGATGGTCACCGTTTGGCGATGTGTGAAACAGCGGCAAGCTCGAATGCGACACAAGCAATGCAAGCGATTGTTCCACGTAAAGCCGTAGGTGAATTGCAGCGTCTATTGAGTGTTGAAGACGAGCAATTATCGTTGTTAATTGGTCGTGAATTATTAAATGTAACAATTACCATTGCCAGCCGTGATAAAGAGCAGGGTGATATTACCGTACGTTTCACCACAAAATTGATCGATGGTAAATTCCCAGACTACCGCCGTGTGATTCCACGTGGTGGCGATAAAAACGTGCGCATTGCACATGATGTTTTCAAGCAATCGCTACAACGTGTTGCAATTTTGAGTAATGAAAAATTGCGCGGCGTATTCTTGAAGTTTGATGCGGACACTTTACAACTTCGTGCCAATAACCCTGAGCAAGATGAAGCGATCGAAGATCTTGCGATTCAATATGCAGATGCACCGATGGAAATGTCGTTTAATGCACAGTACTTATTGGAGGTTCTGAATGTATTGGATGGTGATGATGTTGCAATGACCATGACAGAAGCGAACCAGTCGGTATTGGTACAAGATCCACAACAACAAGATCAAACCTATGTTGTGATGCCAATGCGTGTTTAATTTGGACTGACGTCTCAATTATTATGCATATCACGCGTTTACATGTAGAACGTGTTCGAAATTTAAAGACGGTTGCACTCTCTGGGTTGCAGCCGTTTAATGTCTTTTATGGGCAAAATGGTTCAGGTAAAACTTCTGTATTAGAAGCAGTACATTTGCTGGCAACTGGACGTTCTTTTCGAACCCATATTCCAAAAAACTATATTCAAAATAATAGCCCTGACGCTGTCGTCTTTGCGCAGTCTGCAACAGACCGTATTGGCATGCAAAAAATGCAATCGGGCGAGCAAGTGATTAAAGTCAATGGCGACCTTGTGGGGACACAAGGGCAGTTGGCTAAGATTTTACCACTACAACTCATCGACCCACAAAGTACCGATATTATTGATCATGGTGCGAAGCCACGACGTCAACTTTTAGATTGGTTGATGTTCCACGTGGAACCGGAGTTTTACCATGCATGGCAATATTATGCGCGGGCATTAAAACAGCGGAATAGTTTGCTGAAATCACGACGTCATTTGAGTTTGTCTGACCTAGAACCGTGGAACAAAATGCTCAGTGATTATGGTGAGATATTACATAGTCTGCGCAGTAATGTGGTGGAACAGTGGACGCGATATTTCCAACAAGATCTCCAAGCATTATTGCCGCATTTAACAGTGACATTGGAATATAGTGCAGGCTTTCATGCTGAAACAGGACTGCTGAATGATCTGACCAATCAGCACTTTAAAGACTGCGAACGTGGCTATACTGAGTATGGTCCGCACCGTGCAGATTTAAGGTTGAAAACCGCTATGGGTGATGCAGATGTTGTGCTCTCTCGTGGGCAAAAAAAGTTATTGATCATGGCGTTAAAACTGTCACAGATTGCAATGCTACATGCTTGTAATAAGGAAACTGTGGTATTATTAGATGATCTGACAGCAGAATTAGATTTAACCGCACAACAGCGTTTAATTGAGCGTTTAAGCCATCTTGGTAGTCAAGTTTTTATTACCACTTTAGACCATGATTCAGTGCAAAAACACTTACATGATTTATCTATTTCTTATCAATTATTCAAAGTTGAAAATGGTACGGTGCAGGCTGTTGTGCAATGAAATACCACCTTTGGATAGACCTATTTTTCACTAGGGAGAAACCATGAGTTCAGAAGATCAAGCTGCTTCTCAAACAGAACAAACCATAGAAAAAGCTTATGATTCCTCTAGCATCAAAGTATTACGTGGTCTAGACGCTGTACGTAAGCGTCCGGGCATGTATATTGGTGATACTGACGATGGTACTGGCCTACACCACATGGTGTTTGAAGTTGTCGATAACTCAATTGATGAAGCGTTGGCAGGTCATTGTGACGAGATCAATGTAACCATTCATGAAGATGAATCTGTAAGCGTATCGGATAACGGTCGTGGTATTCCTACCGACATTCACCCAGAAGAAGGTGTTTCTGCAGCAGAAGTGATTTTGACGATTCTGCATGCGGGCGGTAAATTTGACGATAACAGCTATAAAGTTTCAGGCGGTCTACACGGTGTAGGTGTATCCGTGGTGAATGCGCTTTCAAGCAAGCTCGAATTAACCATTCATCGTGCGGGTCAAATCCACCAGCAAGAATATAAACACGGTGATTCCGTGTATCCATTAAAGGTGGTGGGTGAGACAGATCGTACAGGTACACGTGTACGTTTCTGGCCAAGTGCTGAAACCTTCAGTCAAACGATTTTTAATGTCGATATTTTGGCGCGTCGTTTACGTGAATTATCGTTCCTGAATGCAGGTGTACGAATTGTGCTACGTGACGAACGTATCAATTTAGAGCACGTTTATGACTATGAAGGTGGTTTGTCTGAGTTTGTAAAATATATCAACCAAGGCAAAACCCATCTGAATGATATCTTCCACTTCACTACTCAAGCGGACAATGGGATTGGAGTTGAAGTTGCATTGCAGTGGAATGATTCTTATCAGGAAAATGTTCGTTGCTTTACCAACAACATTCCACAAAAAGATGGTGGTACGCATTTAGCGGGTTTCCGTGCTGCATTAACTCGTGGCTTAAACAGCTACATGGAAAGCGAAAACTTACTCAAAAAAGAGAAAGTGGCAGTTTCTGGTGATGATGCACGTGAAGGTTTAACTGCAATTGTTTCGGTGAAAGTGCCTGATCCAAAATTCTCTTCGCAAACCAAAGAAAAATTGGTGTCGAGCGAAGTGAAAACTGCGGTTGAGCAAGCAATGAATAAGTCGTTCTCTGAATATCTTTTAGAGAACCCACAAGCCGCTAAATCGATTGCAGGTAAGATTATTGATGCAGCACGTGCGCGTGATGCAGCACGCAAAGCGCGTGAAATGACTCGTCGTAAGAGTGCGCTTGATATTGCGGGCTTGCCCGGTAAATTGGCAGATTGTCAGGAAAAAGATCCTGCCTTGTCTGAACTTTACTTAGTCGAAGGTGACTCTGCGGGCGGTTCTGCAAAACAGGGCCGTAACCGTAAGATGCAAGCGATTTTGCCGCTGAAAGGTAAAATCCTCAACGTGGAACGTGCACGTTTTGACAAGATGATTTCTTCTCAAGAAGTGGGAACATTGATTACCGCTTTAGGCTGTGGTATTGGCCGTGAGGAATATAACCCAGACAAACTGCGTTATCACAAAATCATCATCATGACCGATGCCGACGTCGATGGTTCGCACATTCGTACGCTACTGTTGACTTTCTTCTTCCGTCAAATGCCAGAACTTGTGGAACGTGGATATATTTATATTGCACAGCCACCGCTGTATAAGCTGAAAAAAGGCAAGCAAGAACAGTACATCAAAGATAATGATGCGCTTGAGACTTACCTGATTTCAAATGCAATTGATGAGCTTGAATTACACATCAGTGCAGAAGCACCTGCCATTCGTGGTGAGGCTTTAGCGGGTGTGATTGCGGATTATCAAACCTCTCAAAAGAGTTTGCATCGTCTGACTGTACGTTATCCTGCAAGTGTGTTGGATGGTTTATTGGCAGTAGAAGGCTTTAAGTTAGATCAAGCAAATAACCAAGACTATGTACAGACTTGGGGGGAGCAGCTACGTGCCAATATTGAGAAAACTCAGCCTAGCTTACGTCCTGAATTAAGCTTAGAAACGTTTGAGCATGAAGATACCGAAGGCAATAAGTCAGCGACCTATTTCCCGCGTATTACCATCTATGTTCATAACTTACCGCACCAATACTTGTTAGATTCAGGTCTATTGGGTTCAGGTGAATATGCGCGTTTGCTCAAAAATTCGAAGAGTTGGTTCACATTATTGGAAGAAGGTGCTTACCTGCAAAAAGGCGAGCGCAAAATTCCAGTGAGTAGCTTCCATCAGGTTTGGCAAAACATCCTACAAGACTCACGCCGTGGCATGATGATTCAGCGCTATAAAGGTTTGGGTGAGATGAATGCTGAACAGCTTTGGGAAACTACGATGGATCCTGAGAACCGTAACATGCTGCAAGTAACGGTACAGGATGCGATTGAAGCTGATCGTATGTTCTCTTGCTTGATGGGTGATGATGTGGAACCACGTCGTGCTTTCATTGAAGAAAATGCGTTAAATGCGGATATTGATGCCTAAATTCTGATTACAGAATCATTCAAAAAAGCACTCTTCGGAGTGCTTTTTTTTGTGCTATCTTAAATAAAATTGAATATTAAATCGCCAATTTGTGTTTTATAAAATTGACTTATTCTGATGCTAAGCTCAAATCTATTTGAACTTAGCAGCTAAAAATAAGAGGTCTATATATGATGGACAATCAACTTGAACACATTCGTGACATCTGGGTAAATGCATTTTTTACCGGAAATTATACTGTTTTAGCCGAATACGAAGATGAGCACTTTAAGGTGGTTTATGAGCAAGACGGGCGTGTCGAAAGTAATTATGTCCGCTATGAACGTATTGCACATGCAGTGAAAAATGGGGTTTGGAAACCACAAAAACCAGACGTAGAATTTGAAGAATATGAGTTTAATCGTGACCAAACGGAGTGCAAAATTTTAATTGGTTTAGCTGAAACACAGCAGCAAATACAGGAAATCTGGCATTTTGATCAAAGCTGGAAAATACAAGAATTACGCTTTTTAAAGGCAAAAAAAGCCCATCCTTCTGCCTTATCTTAAACAATAAAAAGTTTAAATTGATGTAGTCAGTAGAGATAAAACACATCCATCTTATAAATGTGGATAAGTTTTGTGAATTTTCACATTTAATAGTGTTCAACATCAAAGTTATTTATAATTGTGGATAATATCATTTAAAAATATTTATCCACAAAAAAGTGGTTCGATGTTTTGAATTTAAAAAATAAAAAATGAATTTAAAACTAAGATTTGAATTTAAAAATGGCTTTTGTGGATAACTGTGGTAATGAGTTTGATGTGAAGTATATTTTTTTGAATTCATTTACAAAATTAGGGTAAAAGCGATCGCTGAATTTTTAGATTCTTTCCGAATAGAAATGCCTTAACGATGCAATAACCAGTTGGATATGAACATTCGATTTTTTAAATATTTTTTAGATTTATAGTGCGATTATTATTGTGAAGTTTAAATAAAAAATCGCCGTGGAACATTTAAATTTCACGGCGATTGATTTTTTGAGCTTAAGTTAGGTTTTCTTAATAATGCAAATCTAGGGTTTTGCTTTTTAAATTAAGCCTCAAAACTGCTTTCCATTTCTTCTAATTCCATCATTAATTCAAGCATTTGCTCTTCGACTGATTCGAGTTTGGCTTTTAACTCTGTTTGCTCATTCATCAGTTTGAGTAAGTCATCTTTACGACTGGCTTCATATAAAGCACTGTCTGCTAATAATTCCTCGATTTCGTTTAAGCGTGGCTGAATTTTGCTGATCTGCGCTTCATTTTTTTCAATGTTTTTACGAATCGGGCGGGTCAATTCACGTTGACGTGCAGCTTCTTTACGTTGCGCTTCTTTATCGACTTTGGAAATCGTTGGTTTAGTTTCAACTTGAGATTTGATGGGAGTCGGGGCTTGTTGACTATTTTTCATCATGTCGATCCGCGCTTGACGCAGCCAATCGGCATAAGCCACGAGGTCGCCATCAAATTCGCGACATTTCCCATGATGTACCAACAATAATTCGTCACAAACGCTGGCAATCAATTGACGTTCATGCGAAACCAAAACCACAGCGCCTTCAAAATCTTGTAATGCCATAGTTAGGGCATGACGCATATCGAGGTCTAAATGGTTGGTCGGTTCATCTAGAATTAAAACATTGGGGCGCTGCCAAACAATCAAAGCCAAAGCTAATCGTGCTCGTTCACCGCCTGAAAAGCCTTCACTTGGCGTATCCATGCGTTCGCCACTAAAACCAAAGCTGCCTAAGAATGAACGTAATGCCGCTTCACTGATTTTTTTGTCAGCGATTCGAGATAATTGCAACATTGGGCTGGCATTGCCATCTAGAGCATCCATTTGATGCTGTGCAAAATAGCCAATATTCAATAGTTCAGAGGCTTTGCGCATCCCTTGTAATAAGGGAAGGTCACCAACCAAGGATTTAATTAAGGTTGATTTACCCGCACCATTCATTCCCAGTAAACCAATGCGACTGTTTGGGGTAATCTGTAAATTTACATTGGTGGCAATCAGTTTGTCACCATAGCCAATATCGACATGTTCCATTTGTAACAGTGGTGAGCTCATTTTGGTTGGCTCACGGAAACTAAAGGTAAATGGCGTATCGACATGTGCGGCAGAAAGTTCTTGCATGCGTTCTAATTGCTTAATACGGCTTTGCGCCTGCTTAGCTTTAGTGGCTTTGGCTTTAAAACGGTCAATAAATTTTTGGAGATGCGCACGGGTTTCGAGTTGTTTTTCATAGGCTTGTTGCTGTTGTGCCAAGCGCTCAGAACGGGTGCGTTCAAAGGTCGAATAGTTGCCGGTGTAAAGCGTCAGCTCTTGATTTTCAATATGTAAAATATGATCAGTCACCGCATCTAAGAAATCACGGTCATGTGAAATTAAGATCAGTGTGCCTTCGTAAGCTTTTAACCAATCTTCTAACCACAAAATCGCATCTAAGTCTAAGTGGTTTGTTGGTTCATCGAGTAATAATAGGTCAGAACGGCTCATTAGGGTACGCGCAAGGTTTAAACGCATACGCCAACCACCAGAAAAGCTTGAAACATTGAGTTGGGACTGATGTTCAAAGAAACCTAGGCCAGCCATCAGTTGTGAGGCTTTGGATGGAGCTGTATAGCCATGGATTTCATCAAATCGGCCATATAAGTGTGCCAACGCTTCATTGTCTAATTGTTCTGGATGTTCAAGTTTATGTTGTATATCCCAATATTCTTCATCGCCGGATAGAACGAAATCAATCGCTTTCATATCCAACGCTTTGATTTCTTGCGCCATATGCGCGACGGTCCATACTGCAGGACGTGTTAATGAACCACCATCAGATTCCATTCCACCTAAAAGCGCAGAAAAAAGAGTGGATTTACCCGCACCATTTACACCGGTTAAGCCGATTTTCCAGCCTGGATGCAATTGCATAGATGCTTTTTGAAATAAAACACGCCCACCGCGACGAATGGAAAGTTGGTCTAACTGAATCATGGAACTAACTAAACAAGAAGAATGTGGGGCTATTCTAATGGATGGCTTTGCAAAAGAAAAAACAAAGCGTCGCAACCATCTGAAAAAATGTGACAGATTCCACGTATTTAGGTATATTGAACGGGCTTTAGTATTAAAAAAATATTTCAAGTTGTTGTTTTAAATGGATTAATAAAACATATTGGGAATATAAGAAATGAGAAAAGGAATTTTAATTTTATCGCTTCTTTCAGGTGTGATGTCTGCACAAAGCTATGCCAATCAGAAGGTTTGTGTGTTCGATTTACTTGGAAAAGCGGGGGAATCTTATAAGCTAATGGAAGAGTGGTCTCTGGCCAGTAAGGCATGGGGAGCACAAGTTCAACTGATTTCATATCAAGATGAATCCAAAGTCGATAAAGATTTTAAAGAAGGGAAATGTGACGCATTTTATATGACCTCGATGCGGGCACGTGCGTATAACAAATTTGCTGGTTCGATTGATGCCATTGGCGGTGTACCGAACAATACCATCGCACAAAAAGCCATTACCTATGTCTTAGATAAGCGGAACAGTAAGCGACTGATTACCAATTCAGGTAAAGATAGTTATGAAGTGGCAGGGATTGGGCAAATTGGTTCAGCCTATATTTTTGTCCGTGATCGCAATATCAATAATTTAGAAAAAGCTGAAGGTAAAAAATTTGCCATTTTGCATTATGACTATGCGCAAAAAGAGATGGTCGACCGTGTCGGCGCTGTGCCAGTCATGTCGGAAATTTCCAATTTTATTCGCAAATTTAATCAGGCCGAAGTTGAAATTGTGGCTGCGCCGGCTTATGCCTTTAAGCCACTCGAAATTTCAAAAGGCTTAGGCACTACTGGGGCGATGGTTAATTTTCCTGTGGTGAATGTCACGGCAGACCTGATTATTCGTAACAATAAATTCCCAGATGGTTTTGCTGAACCCTCTCGGCAATGGTTCGTTAAACAATTACCGAAAAGTTTTGCCATGGTAAAACGCATGGAAGCTGAAATTCCTGCCAAATATAAGATGAATCTCAGCAAAGATGATCAGGTGAAATATCAGAAAATTTTGCGTGAAGGACGGATGGATTTAACCAAACAAGGAATCTACGACTCCACCATGATGACGGTACTGAAAAAAGCACGTTGTACGATTGAGCGAACCAATTTTGAGTGTTCAGTGGCGGGTGAATAAGCTTTTTTCTGTATTTCTTTGTAAAGTTTCATAAAAAGGCTGTAAATGCAAAAAGCCTTTTTTGCATACAACATGATGATTATATTTATAATTTTGCCTTAAATAAAAAAGTGATATTAATCACAAAAAAACAGAATGTGCCAAAATGACATAAATAAATGGAGTAAATGCTCTATTTTTTTTAAATTAACTTGCTTAATATCGGCGTTGTGTAAGGACACCTCTGAACCATAAAAAGATTTGAAAGGAAAATAGAATGAAAAAAACGCTCCTATCATTGGCTACATTTGCTGCAATTGGCTTTGCTGGTTCAGCTCAGGCAGCAAAAGTAGATATCTGTGTATTTGACTTACTGGGTAAGTCAGGTGAGTCATACCAAATGGCTCAGGAATGGGCGCTTGCAGCAAAAGGCTGGGGTGCTGAAATTAACTTAATTCCGCGTCAAGATGAAGCAGTAGCCGACAATGATTTTAAAGCGGGTAAATGTGATGGCGTATTTATGACGGCAATGCGTGCTCGTCAATACAATAAATTTGCAGGTTCGATTGATGCGCTTGGTGGCGCACCGAGCAATGCAATTGCGCAACGTGCGATTACCTTTGCATTAGACCAACGTAATGCTGCAAAAATGGTCAGCAACCTAGGTGGTAAGAAATACGAAGTGGCGGGTATTGCTCCACTGGGTTCAGCATTCATCTTTGTCAAAGACAAAAAAATTGACTCAATTGAAAAAGCAGCAGGTAAAAAGTTTGCAGTATTAGGCTATGACGAAGCACAAAAAATTATGGTGCAACGTGTCGGCGCTCAAGCTGTGGTTTCAGATGTATCTAACTTTGTGGCGAAGTTTAATAATGGTCAGGTCGATATGGTGGGTGCGCCTGCGTATGCCTACAAACCATTAGAGATTTATAAGGGTTTAGGTACCAATGGTGCGATGTTTAACTTCCCAGTTTTACAAGTGACCGCGGACTTTATTATTCGTCCTGATCAGTTCCCAGCAGGCTTTGGTCAAAAATCTCGTGATTGGTTTGTGAAACATTTACCGAAGAGTATTGCGATGATTAACCGTTTAGAGGCGGGTATTCCTGCGAAATATAAACTGAACTTAAGTGCAGAAGATAAAACCAAATATCAAAAATTATTGCGTGAAGGTCGTATGGATATGACGAAACGTGGCATTTATGATGCGGGCATGATGTCAGTATTGAAAAAGGCACGTTGTTCTGTCGATAAAGCCAATTTTGAATGTTCACTTAGCGGCGAATAAACTGATATTTAAAGAAAAAAGCCTGGATTTATCCGGGCTTTTTTTCGCAAATGCATAGGTCATTTTCGCCATTGAGTCAGCAAAATATTCAGGTAATCTAAATTGAAATCGAGGGCTGTGAGTATATTTAATCATACTCCGCATGACCCAAAAATCAAAAAATGGTTAAAACAAAAACAGTAAAAAACAAGGAAAGTCAGTATGAAACAATGGACAAAGGCATTGAGTATTGCTGCTGCGTTAATGGCGGTGAATGGCGTAGCTCAAGCAAAGCAAGTGGTGTGTGTATTTGATTTGGTTGGTAAAAATGGTGATGTTTTTACCCTGATGAGAGATTACCAATTGGCGGCAAAAAACTGGGGCGCAGACATTGAGCTCCGCGTCAGTCAAAATGAAGCGGTGATTGCGGAAGATTTTAAAGCCGGTAAATGTGATGGGATCAGTGTCACAGGTATGCGTGGTCGTCAATTTAATAATTTTACCGGTTCTTTAGATGCGATTGGTGCAATTCCAGATTTGAAACTTGCGGTTAAAGTGATGCAAGGCCTTGCGAGTCCAACGTTTGCAAAGAGCATGGTCAATAGTAAATATGAAGTGGTAGGTGTGATTCCTGTAGGTGATGCCTACCTGTTGGTGAATGACCGTAGTATCAATACTGTCGCTAAAGCAGCAGGTAAAAAAATTGCGGTGCTTGATTATGATGAAGCGCAGAAAATTATGGTGCAACAGGTGGGGGCTCAAGCGGTCAGTGCTGACGTGACCAATTTTGGCTCTAAATTTAACAATGGTCAGGTGGATATTATTGGTGCACCTGCAGCGGTGTTTAAACCCTTGGAGTTACATAAAGGTTTAGGTAGTAAAGGTGCAATTGTTAATTATCCAATTTTACAAGTGACGGGTAATATCATTATTCGCCCAGATAAATTCCCAGCGGGATATGGGCAAAAATCACGTGATTGGGTCAAAACACAATTACCTCGTGCATTCACGATATTAGGCAAAATGAAGTCAGAAATCCCAGCTAAATATTGGATGGATGTTCCAACGGCAGACAAAGCTGGCTATCAAAAAATGATGCGTGAAGCGCGTATTGATTTGACTAAACGTGATATCTACGACAAGCGAATGATGAAATTATTATGGCAATTCCGCTGTAAACAAGACCCGAAAAACTTCGAATGTGCATTACAGGACGAAAACTATAAATAAGTTTTAAATGAATCTTGAGAAAAATACTCTGATTTAACTTTAAACTGTGAAGACTGACCATATATTGAGTATGTTATACTTGAAACATGGTCTTTTCTTTTTAAAGACACCCCAATGACTCAGAGGAATCCATCATGAATGCTCAAGCACTTGTGCTGACTGACAATGCTGCCAATAAAGTACGCCAATTGCGTGACAGTGAAGGTAATCAAGACCTCATGTTACGTGTATATGTGACTGGTGGTGGTTGTTCAGGTTTCTCATATGGATTTAATTTTGCAGAAAGCCAAAACGAAGATGATGCTGAATTTATCAATGAAGACGTGAAAATGTTGGTGGATTCACTTAGTTATCAATATTTAGTTGGTTCAACAGTCGACTATATTGAAGGTTTAGAGGGTTCTCGTTTTGTGGTACAAAACCCGAATGCGACAACCACGTGTGGATGTGGATCTTCATTCTCGATCTAATCACGATGATGAATTGAGCCATAAAAAAGCCCTCATTTTGAGGGCTTTTTTAATGTTTAAAATCGATATTAGGCTTCAAATTTTAGCGCTTCTAACAGATCTAAAATCACTGTGGTCACGTCTTGACTCAATTGATAATTATTAAAAATTTCATAAGCCGTAATGGTGATATCGGTATCACTCGGAAGCAGGCGTTGTTCTTCTTCGATGAGGTCACGGATCGGCAATAGGGTTTGTTTGACTTGTAAATGCAAGACATCTTTAAACTCAAGATTTTCGTCTTCGAGTTCGATGAGTTGCTCATTAAAAAATGGTAAAAGTACTGCATGGAGATAAGGTTGAATTTCGGTAATATCAAAAAGTTCAATATCACGGGTTTGTTCAATCGTGCTGATGTGGTCATTCACTTCAATTAAGATATGGTAGTAACTCACATTGCTCTCCACGGAAGATGTCATTGATATAAGGAAATTATTGCATATCAACAATAACATGAAATGCTGATTTTTGTTGGTGAATCCTGCAATATCCTTATAAATTGTATGGTTTTTTATGCTCAGGGCACACTAGCGATAATACAGTAAGCTTTGGTCTGCTGGCATCAGTTTAAAGTTTTCTAATTGTTGCGCGCCCAAGATTGGGTACATTAATGCAGTAGGGTCATTATGGTGAGATAAGCCGAGAGCATGTCCGAGTTCGTGGGCAAGGGTGAGGCGTAAATCATCTTCGGCATCAAATTGATAAATCTGAATCTGATCGCCCATAAAAACGCCTTTATGAAACTCTCGTGCAGGAAAGCGCTGACTGGCTTGTATCACGCCCGCATTATATTGATCGATTTGCTGGTTATAACTTGAGACTTGTTGGTTAAATTGATCATTTTGCTGATTAAATCGATCTATTTCTTGGTCTAATTGCGTCGCTTGTGCTTTGACTTGCGCAAGTTCTTTTTCAACGCGTTGCATATTGGGGCCTTGCGCATGCTCGATTCGGCTCCAACCCATACGTTCTTGCGACAGTTGTACTATTTCAGCACGGATCATGGCTTGTTTTGATCGGAGCTGTTGCTCATTCATCTCCAGACCTTTTCTCGAATTTGTTAAGTTCTCGGCATATAAATCATTACGGGCTTTATCTGCGGCTAAGGTCTTTTGGACTTGCTTATAGGCATTGTATTGTTCTTGGCGGTCATCATAAATTAGATGGATCGCCAGTTGTGCATCTGGGTCATAGATAAATAACGGTTTGAGCGTCCCTTTATGCCATATCTCTGCAGCCTCTTGGCTAAGTTGGATCACCTGTTGCTGGGTTAAACCAAAGCGTGGGTCGACGTCTGCAACACGAAAGCGTAATCGTGTGTCAAAAGGATGGGAAATTCGATCCCACGCAGAATTAAAGCGAAGCTGTGGATGGGATTTAACTTGAAACTGTAAATAAGCTAAATACAGTATCCCCACTGTTATGAGTGCTGAGACAAAGCGCATAGTAAATGAACACAATAATAGGGGTTTAATTTAGCTTGAATTTTGTCCACGTCATAGTCAAATATATACCATCTTGAAATTTTAGCGTTGTCTTAACAATAGCATTACGCTTTTTTTCCAGTTAATTTGGCTGGTAAATTGGATTTATAAATAAGAATGAATCCTATAGAGATAAATATGAAAAAAACCAATTCAATGAGATATTTGAAATTAAATCCATATTCTTTAACGTGTTCCAAACTATAGATCGATATTTCGAGTTTAAAACATTGAGCTAATGTATAAAAAATAATGCCGATAAATAGTGAGATAAATCCTAAGCTCCATGTGTAGCGCTGCTGAATATTAAACATATATAAAATTAGGCAACTTATGAGGAGTCCAAGTGTGAAGGCCGCATCAAGCCCCAAAAATTGTAGATAATTGAGAGGGGATAATAGTATGTTTGAAGGCAGAATGATTAATAGATTACCCATCGGATAATGAAACATCACGGACATTCCCGCAGCTAAGAGCAAAAGCTTGATAAAATTTTTCATGTAAATTATGTTTTATTTTAAAGATAATGAAAAATAACATAAAAAACCGCGCTTTCGCGCGGTCTTTTTGAGCTTTGAAAGACTCAGTTAAAGCGACAAATTATTTTTTGTCATCTTTCACTTCAGTGAACTCAGCATCTACAACGCCGTCATCTGCTTTTTGAGCTTGACCTTCAGCGCCTTGGAAAGCGTTAGGATCAAAACCTTCAGCACCGCCTTGACCTTGTGCAGCTTCATAAGCACGTTGAGTGATCGGCATAATGATGTTTTGAAGTGCTTCAGTTTTCGCTTTGATTGCATCTACATCGTTATCTTTAGTCGCTGCTTCGAGCTCAGCTACAGCAGCATCGATTGCAGATTTCTCATCAGCAGTTACCTGTTCGCCAAGATCTTTTACTGCTTTTTGAGCAGAAGAAACAAGTGCATCAGCTTCGTTACGTGCTTTCGCTAATTCTTCAAATTTACGATCTTCTTCAGCATTCGCTTCAGCATCTTTGATCATCGCTTCAATTTCAGCATCGCTCAAACCAGAGTTAGCTTTAATTTGAATTGATTGCTCTTTACCTGTGCTCTTATCTTTTGCAGATACTTTCAAGATACCATCAGCGTTGATGTCAAATGATACTTCAATTTGTGGTACACCACGTGGAGCAGGTGGAATATCGCCCAATTGGAAGTTACCCAACAATTTGTTTTGTTGAGCCATTTTACGTTCACCTTGGTAAACTGAAATGTCTACAGCTGGTTGGTTGTCTGCAGCAGTTGAGAACACTTGAGATTTCTTCGCAGGAATCGTCGTGTTTTTCTCAATGATCGCTGTTAACACGCCACCCATTGTTTCAATACCAAGTGTAAGCGGAGTTACGTCAAGAAGAAGTACGTCAGTTTTATCACCTGAAAGTACTGCACCTTGAATCGCAGCACCCATCGCTACAGCTTCATCTGGGTTCACGTCTTTACGTGGCTCACGGCCGAAGAACTCTTGTACTTTTTGTTGTACAAGTGGCATACGAGACTGACCACCCACCAAGATTACGTCAGAGATGTCAGAGGTTGAAAGACCTGCATCTTTAAGTGCAATCTTACATGGTTCAATTGTACGAGCAACCAATTCAGCAACTAAACCTTCAAGTTTAGAGCGAGTCACGTTGATCACTAAGTGTTTAGGACCAGTCGCATCTGCTGTGATGTATGGAAGGTTGATTTCTGTTGCATTCGAAGAAGAAAGCTCGATTTTTGCTTTTTCAGCAGCTTCTTTTAAACGTTGAAGTGCAAGCGGATCTTGTTTCAAGTTTACGCTTTGTTCTTTCTTGAACTCTTCAACCAAGTATTCAATTAACGCATTATCGAAGTCTTCACCACCA
This sequence comes from Acinetobacter sp. YH12129, assembly GCF_013418685.1. NCBI lineage: Bacteria > Pseudomonadati > Pseudomonadota > Gammaproteobacteria > Moraxellales > Moraxellaceae > Acinetobacter > Acinetobacter sp. YH12129. The sequence goes on along the minus strand of NZ_VPBP01000028.1, from coordinate 6,386 downwards.
AGGAATGTATCACCGTTTGTAGACAATACTTCGATTTGTTGGTCGCCATCAAGGTCAGCGATTTCAATGATTGATACGTCGAAAGTACCACCACCTAAGTCGTAAACCGCAACTTTACGGTCGCCTTCTTTTTTGTCCATACCGAACGCAAGTGCAGCAGCTGTTGGTTCGTTGATGATACGTTTAACATCTAAACCAGCAATTTTACCTGCATCTTTAGTCGCTTGACGTTGAGCATCGTTAAAGTACGCAGGAACAGTAATTACCGCTTCAGTTACTGTTTCACCAAGGTAGTCTTCAGCTGTTTTTTTCATCTTTTTCAAGATTTCAGCAGAGATTTGTTGTGGTGCAAGTTTCTTGTCGTTTACATCAACCCAAGCATCGCCATTGTCAGCTTTGATGATTTTGTAAGGTACAAGGCCGATATCTTTTTGCACAGCTTGGTCTTGGTACTTACGACCGATCAAACGTTTGATTGCAAATAATGTGTTTTTAGGGTTAGTCACTGCTTGACGCTTAGCAGATTGACCGACAAGGATCTCGCCATCTTTATATGCAATAATAGATGGGGTTGTACGAGCGCCTTCAGCGTTGTCGATTACTTTTACTTTGTCGCCTTCAAGTACTGCTACGCAAGAGTTTGTAGTACCTAAGTCAATACCAATGATTTTCGCCATTTGGATGTTTCCTCTAAAATTCTTTTACGATGTTTTCGCTTGTTATCCGATATGAGAGCCAATCAAAAATTTTCAAGTAATATTGGTTAAAATTTTTAATTCGTCTCAGAAAATTTGGGTTTATGCACCAACCATAACCATAGCTGGACGTAATAGACGACCGTTTAAGCTATAGCCTTTTTGCAATACTGTTCCGATTTCATTCGATTTGGCATTTGGATCGATGCCCACAGCCTGATGAAGATCTGCATTGAAACCATTTGCAGTATCCACAGCAACCACACCAAATTTTTCTAAAGTGCTGAGCAATGATTTCAGTGTAAGTTCTACACCTTCAGATAAACCTGATTTTTCATCACCTGCCGCAGCAATCGCGCGTTCAAGGTTATCAACTGACTCAAGCAATTGTTTTGCAAATTTTTCCAGCACAGTATCTTTATGCTTTTCAGATTCGCGTTGAATGCGCTCTACACTTTTTTGCGCTTCATATACGGCATTTGCAGTACGTGCTTTTTCAAGTTTTAAGCTTTCTTCTAAATTGGTGATTTGTGCTTGTAAATCTTCAACTGAAACTTCAGCTTGCTCGTTTTCAGCTTGAGTTTGCTGTTCTGCTTGCTCTTGTTGAAGATCTTGAGCGTCTTGGTTTTGCTCAGTCGCCATTGATTTACTCCGTTTAAATGGGTTCTTAAACATGTTCAGTCCTTATAGCTGTGCGTTCAAACGACATCGATGCGTAACTGCCATGCGTTTTGAATTCATGATTAATAAAAGAAATCGGGGCAGGGTATAAAAATTCAAGCGAAGTCAGCGATTAAATGCAATTTTTTATTCAAATAAATGGTTTTTCAGCCAAATATCGACTGCAAAATTAAATTCTATGAAAATATAAATTATTGATTTGAATGTATAATCATATTTTGATCGGATTTATAGATTTTCATCATAAATTTTAACGGTTTCTCTTTGTGCCTGAAAATTTGCATAATTTATCTATCGGAAGTGACCATATCCATTGGAGAGAGGGATATGGTGACTACCTCTAGATTTTAGAAACACTTTTCCATGCTGATTTCCCAAGAATCAGCATTTTTTTTGCCTCAAAAAATAGTGGTTAATATTTATACATAAAAACTCTTAGTATCAGTTTTATTAAATATTTCACAAAAAATGATCAGCACAGTATTCTTTGTTTCAGATTCTATCGCTGTAGTTTCTTAATTTATTTCAAATGTGTTTTTCATGGCCTGCTTCTCTCATAAGCAGGCTTTTTTTTGCATGAAATTTATAAAAACAGCCACTTAAGTAACTGAGTTGCAAGTTTTGTTGAACTTTGTTGTATTCAAAAGCTGTGATCACGCTTTATTCAAAATCATTTATATTTATTTTTTTAATAAAAAACAAAGCACTTGAGTTAAAAAAAATGATGTAAAGCCTTAAAATGAAAGAAAACCGCCTAATTAATAAAACATTTCATAAGCTGTACCGTGCCTCGTACAAAGTACAACTCAGAAGGTGGGAACTTCACAGAATTATTTTCCATTATGACTCGGGCAAAGTTGAGCTTTGCTTTTAATGATTCAATGAAGGAAATAATGAAGATGAAAAAAATTGGTTTATTCGCTGTCGCAGTTTTAGGTTTTGGTTTAGCTGCGGTGGGTTGTACTTCTCAAGAAACTGTAGAATCTCCGGAAACCGCACAAGTAACGTCTGCAACTGAAGCATCTGTAACAACAGAGCAATCGGGTGCTGTGGTTCAAGCAGATCCATCAGCTCAAGGTGCTGAAGTTCAATCTGCGCCTGCACCGCAACCTACAGTTCAGCAATAAGATTGTTTAATGCTCTCTGACCTGTAACAACAGGCAGTCAAGAATAGACAGAAGATAGGATGCCTCTTCTGTCTATTTTCTTTTCTATAGCTTTTTTTACGCCCTTTTCTATTTTTAGCGAGCAAAAAAAAGCCCATCATGTAGATGAGCTTTTTACTTTTAACCGATCTGCAAAAAACATCAATTAACGGCGATTTTCCCACGCGCGACGACGTTCTTCAGCCGCTTTACGTTGTTGATCTGATGCCTTTCTTAAATCTTGAATATTTTTTTTGCGTTCTTGCTCAATTTGTTTTCTACGATCTTGACTGGCTTTACGGCGCTGTTCTTCTAAGCGCTGACGCTCTTTGCTGACTTTTTGACGATCTTGTTCAGCACGTTTACGACGTTCAGCTTCAGAGTATTTACGCTGTTGTTCTAGACGTTGACGTTCGAGTTCGTTTTTACGACGATCCCACTCTTGTTGATTTTTACGATTTTGTTCCCAGTTACGCTGGTCAAGTTGCTGCTTTCTACGTTCGAGCTCTAAACGATTACGTTGTTGTTGCTGACGTTCCCATGTACGGCGGTCTTGTTCATAACGACTGTCATAACGGCGATCATAACGATTGTCATAGCGTCGATCATTATTATCATAACGGCGGTCATAACGTTGATCATAACGTCCATCGTAGTAACCATCTTCAGGGAATGCTACGCAGCCTACAGCCAAAAAAGCAGTCGCAAAAGACAGAAGGATGATCTTTTTAGCCATGGTGAGTATCCTTTATCGAGAATGGGTTAGCATAATCAACCCATAAAACTTGGGTAAATTGTCAATGACAACTCTATAAAAGAAGATTAGCTTAACTAGGTCTGTACTATGTATGTCGATGTTGAGACTTATATGTGAATATGGTCACATTTGACCTAGATCATGTAGAAAGTATGAAGAGCATAATTCGAAGGATAGAGCATGTTTGCATTGAATGAATCACTTAAAAATATGAAAGATAAAGGCCAAGGTACGGCTGCTCGGTTACTTGATCGTCTTCCTAACTTTGCCAAAGAAAGCCTCGCAAAACGTCTCGATTATCCGTTTATTTTTCCAGAATTAGATCCGCTGGTGAAATGCATGATGGCGGCTCAACTCAAGCAAGGTAAGTCAGGCTTTGTGACCGAAGACTATGTGAAGTCTCGTAAATTATTTGATTTACAGATGGAGTCGATCAAGACCAAGCCGACCTTTGTGAAACAAGTGCAAGATATACGTCTACCTTTACAAAGTGCTACGCTGTTTGCGCGTCATTATCATCCTGCTCCAAATAAAAAATTACCGATGATCGTGTTCTATCACGGTGGTGGTTTTGTGGTGGGTGGTCTAGACACGCATGATGAAGTTTGTCGTTTATTGGCCGTGCATGCCAAAGCACAAGTTTTAAGTATTGATTATCCACTCACGCCAGAGGCCAGCCCAGCTCAATTAATGCAAAGTTGTGAAGATGCCTTGGCCTGGACTTATCAAAATAGTCGTCAGTTTAAAATTCTTAAAAATCGAATTGCGGTGGCAGGGGATAGTGCAGGCGGCAATATTGCTACTGCGGTTGCGCAGCGCAGTGCTCAGAAAGTTTTTGCCCCGCAAGCTCAGCTATTAATTTACCCAGTAGTGGATTTTAAGAGTCGCCACCCATCTTTCTATGCGTATAAAGATGGTCTGGTTCTGACTGAAAAAGATATTGATGTCGTAACCGCTTTATATGCGGAACAACATGCAGTGGCCTTGGATGATCCATTAATTTCACCGACCTATGGAAAATTGGCAGGTATCGCACCCGCGTATATCGTGACGGCAGGGCATGATGTTTTACATGACGAAGGTGAAATTTATTCGCATAAACTCCGTCAGCAAGGGGTGAAAGTGTTTTATCAAGAATATACCGATCAAACCCATGGTTTTATCAATTTAACCCCGGTTTCGCACCGAGCTAAAAAATACGTGATCGAGATCAGTACGAAGTTCCGTAAATTTTGGGATAAACGTAGCTAATCATTCCTTTATATAAAGTAAACCCAGTGTTTCACGTGAAACACTGGGTTTTTATTTATTGGGTTACTTATATTAGGTTACTTATCTTGGATTTTTGCAGCAGGAAATACGAGGCTAAATTCGGGGACATAAAAGCTTTGCAATAATCGTGCTTCAGAAAAATTTGGAAAAATGTCCTGTGTGTTGTGCCATTCTACCTGTTTCAGTTTAGATAGCCGTCCACGAAACTGGGGTGAAAATTGATAGCGCTTACCTTCCCACGCTTGTCTGATTTGCAACATCGCAGCAGGGATATGATGACTATTAATATAGAAAGAACGCTGTGAACGTGATTTTTTTAAACGAATCTGCATCTTTTGTTGTTCAACTTCGATATTACAGACCACTTCATTGTCATGTTGTTGCCATTCAAACTTTGCCAACTCTTTAGGAATACCCCAGAGCTTTTGACCATGAATGACAGAGATGTTTGTCGAAACATAAATCTTAGGAATCGAACTTAACCTTTTCTTACTCCATAAAGGGTGATCTAAAATTAGCAATTCGTCATAAGGGCCCACAGGTGAATCATGGTATCGGACCAATAACACCTGAACCACACGACCTAAAGGCGATGTCGCTAAACGGAACATCTGCGCTTGTTGGATAAAACTCGGAGAGATCCAATAATTCAAAATAAAAGCATCGCCACGCAGTTGCCAAGGCGGTAAATGTGTCAATGCAGTGTCCGACGGTATTATTTGCGTCATCATTGTTCTCGTTTTAATAATGGCAGAATAATTACTTTTTAATCATCAAAGACTAATATACAGTCAATAACAAGTACGAGATCAACCAGAAGAGTTAGCAAATGTTAAAACAGATTTTATTTACCGCAGCACTTGGCTGTGTGAGCTTAAGCAGTTTTGCTGCCAATACTATTGTCGAAATGAAAACCTCTCAAGGCAATATTGAAATTGAGCTATTCAATGACAAGGCACCTATCTCAGCTAAAAACTTTGAAAGCTATGCAAAAGAAAAATTTTATAACGGCACGATCTTTCATCGCGTGATTCCTGGATTTATGGTTCAGGGTGGGGGCATGGATGTCAAAATGCAGGAGAAGCCAACAAAAGCGGCTATTAAGAATGAATCAAGTAATGGCTTGAGCAATAAGCGCGGCACATTGGCAATGGCACGGATGAATCATCCTGATTCAGCAAGTAGTCAGTTCTTTATTAATGTTGCAGACAATGACTTTCTCAATAAAAGTGCAATGAATGCGGGATATGCTGTTTTTGGTAAGGTCACTAAAGGTATGGATATCGTCGATAAAATCGTAAAAGTTCCAACTGCGAACTATGGAATGCATCAGAATGTCCCTGTAAACCCAGTAGTTATACAGAGTGTGGTGATTAAAGCAGCACCTGTAAAAAACTAAGCACACAAAATAGGAAAAATATTTTACATGATATTTGTAATAAATATCATGTATTTATGTGAGTAAAGTGTGTTTTTTGAACCATAATGGTGCATAAAAATAAAACACTCGTGTTCTTTGTGAGTGAAAAGCACTTGCACGTGTAAGAAATTGCCCTATAATGAGCACCATACCGACGAGATAGACGGAAACGAACGAAACGCGAAGCGTTGAGTTGTTGAGTTTATCGAAGTCCAGCTTCTAGCATTGACGAGATGTTAGAAAGATCATTAAGAGATTATGAAGAACAACTTGTGTGGATTTTTACTGGTTGATCGATCGAAATTATTTTCATTGATTGATGGTAGAAATTACTCGAAGTTTATTTGAGCAAATTTTTGTCAGTAATTGATGAGCCAAGATTGGTACACTATATGTACTATTGATTTTAAACTGAA